>NZ_JAAAFU010000058.1:75887-81814 GCF_019352905.1 Pseudomonas sp. Xaverov 83
AGCGAGGTGCCGACAGGCGGGCAGAGCCCTTTGCTTACTTTGGGCTGGGCCGGCATTCCGGCTTTTCCAAAAGTGAGCCGCTGTAAGAGCGGAACCATAAGTAGCCGTGACCGAAGAAGCGGATATGTACTCCCTCCCCAAAAAAACCTCACACCAGCCGCTTAATCTGCTTATGCCGCCAAACCAACCGGTAATACGCCGTCTGCAACCCCAGCATCGCCAGATACGTCACCGGAAACGCCATCCACACCCCTTCCAACCCAAACCGCGCATTCAGCAGATAAGCCACCGGCAACTCCACCCCCAACACGCAAACGATCGAAATCCCCACTGGCACCAGCACCACGCCGCTGGCCCGCATGATCCCGCCCACCACCGCCTGGAAGCCAAACACCAAAATGCTCCAGAGCATGATATGCAGCAGGTGCTCAGCCTTGACCCGCGCATCCACGTCGGTAATGAACAACCCCAACAACCAGTGCGACAACCCATACCCCAACACAATCAACCCACCCGTCAGGCACAGGTTGATCAAAATTCCCGTACGCAGGATCGGCCCAATCCGCTCCAGCCGCCCTGCCCCGATCGCCTGCGCCCCCAGAATCGACGCGGTGATGGCAATCGACAACGCCGGAAACTGCACATAGTTGACGATCTGCGTTACCGCCCCATACGCCGCCGTCGCCTGGGAACCATGGCTGTTGACCAGCGCCAGAATCACCAGCTCCGACAACGACAACACCACCATCTGCAACCCGGTCGGCAGACCAATACGCAGCACCTTGCCCAAAATCACCCGGTCCAGCCGCAACGCCGCCATCAACTCGCGATCCGGCGCCATCACGTGGTTTTTATGGCGCAGGCGCAGCACCAGAAACGTCATCGCCAGGGCGTTACCCACCAGCCCTGCCAGTACCGCGCTCTGAATGCCCATCGGCGGCAAACCCAGCCAGCCCTTGATCAGCGCCGGGGTCAGCACCAGGCCCACGGCGGTCGAGACCATCAGCGCCAGCAACGGCGACACCGTGTCACTCACGCCTCGCAGCAGTTGGGTGAACAGGATGAACACCAGCAACAGCGGCATGATCAGCATCATCATCTGCGCGTAACCCACCGCGTCATCCAGCACATCCACCGGTGTGCCCAGGGCCTGCATCGCCGGCCGTGCAAACACGCTGCCCAGCACCGCCGCGATCACCCCGATCAGGGCGCCGAGGGTCAGGGTGGCGCCGGTGATCGACTTGACCATCGAGGTTTCCTGAGCGCCCCACGCCTGGCCAATCAGCACCGAAGCGCCCGCCCCCAGGCCGATCACCAGGGCGATAAAGAAAAACACGATGGGGAACATCCCCGACACCGCCGCCAACGCCTGGGTACCGAGCATCTGCCCGACGTAGATACCGTTCAGCGTGCCGGAAAAGCTCTGGAGGAAATTGGACAGCACCATGGGTGCCAGAAAGATCAGGTAGATCTGCCACAACGGTCGTTGCTGGGTGACTTCCATGAAGGTTCGGATCTCAATGCAATTAGGCAGGGAAAGCGTTGCGTGATAACCAGGCCAGGTACAACTTCACATCCACTGGCCAGTGCGCAATCTTGTTGGAAAATTCGGCGCCGTCCTGGGCAAACAACGCCCGCGAGGCTTCTTCGAAACCCGGCAGGTCGCCGCCGAGTGCGCTCATGAAACGATAGCTGGATTCCTTGGCCTGGCGTCGCTCATCGTGCTCGGCATGGGCGTTGCGTGCTTCATCCACCAGCCGGCGCAAGGCCGCCGAGGCGCCACCGCGTTGTTGCCCCAGCCACTCCCAATGCCGTGGCAGCAGGGTCACTTCACGGGCGACCACGCCCAGCTTCGGTCGGCCTACGGTAGGTGACGCAGGCACTTCGGCCTCGGTCACCGTAGCTGCCGGTTGCTGGGGCGCATAGCCCGCGGGCCAGGGATAGTCGACTTGAACGCCGCTGGTGTCATCGAACACCAGCAAGCTGCCGGTCGACAGGTCGAGACTTTTCAGTTTTTTAGCGACGTCGGCATAAGAGCCGGCGGCCACGCGTTGGTGGCCAAGGAAGGCGGTGCAGTGTGATGCGCTCATGGCTTTTACCCGGAATATATTGTTTTACCCGGGTTATATTAGCTTGAAATTTATTTGTTGCAAGTCGCTTGTCGCGAAACCACCAAATGATTGCTGATGGCGGTCGCGTCCATGGCGCCCACGCCCGGATCACCCAACAGGCACTCGGCAATCGCCGGCTCAAGTTCCACCCGCAACCGGCGGCCCAAGGCGCGGGCACCAAACCGTACGTCATGGTCGCGGCACAGCCATGCCCGTGCCGATTCATCCAGCACCAGTGACCGCTGCTGCGTCGCCAGGCGTTGATTGAGTTTGCCGAGTTCCACCTCAAGCAGCGCTTCAAGCCACTGATGGTCGATGGGCTCGAACACCAGGACACGGTCGATACGATTGAGAAACTCCGGCTCAAAGTGACTGTGCAAGGCATCCTCCAACACCTCCGCTTCACCCCGCCCCAACCAACGCAACGGAGCAAAACGCTGTCGATGGCGGCGAGCCTGTTGCGCGCCGATATTGCTGGTCATGAAGATCAGGCTGTTGCGAAAGTCCAGCGTGCGAGCGCCACCCGCCAACGTCAGTTGGCCGTTTTCAAGGATGCCCAGCAGGCTGCGCACCACTTCCTGGCTGGCCTTTTCCAACTCGTCGAACAACACGATGCCGGGGCGACTGTAGCTGCCCTGGATCAGCTCGCTGTTGAACAGGCTGATGCCTTCCTTGCTGCCGACGTAACCCGGTGGTGCACCGGTCAGGGCGGCGGCGTAATGCTCTTGGGCCAGAGTGTGCATGTCGATACGGCAGAACCCGTCGGTGCGCCCGTGCAAGGCCAGGGCCAGCAGCCGGACAATTTCTGTCTTGCCGACCCCGGTCGGCCCCATGAACAGGTTGACGCTCAACGGCCGCTCGCGCTCGCCGATATCGGCCTTGACCACCTTGAGCAAGCCTTCTACCTGGGCCAGGGCCGCGTCCTGGCCAACGATGCGGCTGCGCAGCAAGGCCATGACCTGAGCCGGTTCAAAGGTAAACCGCATGCCTCAACCCGCCGTTTTTTCTTTACCGCCATGGGGCAACTGCCCCACCGGGCACTCAGCGACACCGACGGTGTTGCGGGTAAATGCCTCGACATTCTCCCGGGCTTTTTGCGCGTCCAGCACCCAGGTGCGATAGAACTCGAACGGACAATCTGCCACGCCCTTGTCCCCGTCGCCCGAAGCATGCATGCCGGTGTAGCCACGGTGCAGCAGCTTGAACAGATGGTTCTGCGACTGATCATTGGCCCGCGCATCGCGGATCTGCGACACCGACAGCTGGGCGTACTGAATGCCCATTTCTTCCTCGCCGCACTCCCCCAGGGTACGACCATCGAAACCAATGATCGCCGAGTGCCCGAAGTACGAATACACCCCGTCGAACCCCGCCGCATTCGCCACCGCCACGTAGCAGTTATTGGCCCAGGCCATGCTCTTGGACATCTGCACCTGCTGCTCCTTGGCCGGGTACATATAGCCTTGGCAACGCACGATCAGCTCGGCGCCTTTCATCGCACAGTCGCGCCAGATTTCCGGATAATTGCCGTCGTCGCAGATGATCAGGCTGATCTTCATGCCCTTGGGCCCGTCGCACACGTAGGTGCGGTCGCCGGGATACCAGCCCTCGATCGGGCACCACGGAATGCACTTGCGGTAACGCTGGACGATCTCCCCCAGGTTATTGATCAGCACCAGCGTGTTGTACGGCGCCTTGTGGGGATGTTCTTCATGGCGCTCACCGGTCAGGGAAAACACGCCCCAGGTATTGGCCTGGCGACAGGCTGCGGAGAAAATCGCCGTCTCCTCGCCGGGAATGCTCGCGGCGGTGGCCATCATCTCGTCGTGGTCGTACATGATCCCCATGGTGCTGTATTCGGGGAACACCACCAGGTCCATGCCGGGCAAACCCTGCTTCATGCCGACAATGATTTCGGCAATCTTCTTCGCGTTATCGATGACCTCGGCCTTGCTGTGCAGGCGCGGCATCTTGTAGTTCACGACAGCAACACCGACCGTGTCCGGGCTGCTGGATATGTCGCCATGGCGCATTGCAAATCTCCTCGGTCAGTGACTGATCATCCAGGGCCGTGGCCCGGTCTTGGTCTTGAGCCCCAGCGGGTTGGCCTTACTTGGTACCACCGGCTTGCGGGTGCCACAGCAACTGCAGCCCGCCGGGTGCTTGCGCGCCTCCTGATACTCGCCGACGGTTTGCGGCGCATGGGCGCTGCGCTCGTTGCCGGCAATCGCCTTGCGCTGGCTGGCCGACAGCGTGGTCAGCGCCGGTGCCGACAGCAGCAACTGCCCGCCCGGGCCGTCGCAATATGGGCACTGGCTGGGTTCGTGACGCTGGGCCATGGGCCGCAGCATCGTGAAGGTGCCGCAGGACTCACAGGCATATTCATAGGTCGGCATGGCTACAGGTCCGGTGCGATGGGCAGGTCGATGCTGCCGTCGAGGAATTGGGTCGGGCCGTTGGCGTTGGGGTTGATGTCGAACTCGAAGATTTCAGTCGGCAGCCACAACGTCGCGCAGGCGTTGGGGATGTCCACCACGCCGCTGATATGCCCCTGCACCGGCGCCGAGCCGAGCAACGCATAACCCTGGGCCGGCGAGTAGCCGAACTTGGTCAGGTAGTTGATCGCATTCAGGCAGGCCTGGCGGTAAGCGACATTGACGTCCAGGTAGTGCTGCTGCCCCTGTTCGTCGACGGAGATGCCTTCGAAGATCAGGTAGTTCTTGTAGTTCGGGGTGATCGGGCTTGGCTTGAACACCGGGTTCTTGATCCCGTACTTGGCCATGCCGCCCTTGATCAGCTCGACCTTCATGTGCACCCAGCCGGCCATTTCGATGGCGCCGCAAAAAGTGATTTCGCCGTCGCCCTGGCTGAAGTGCAAGTCCCCCACCGACAGGCCGGCGCCGTTGACGTACACCGGGAAATAGATCTTCGAACCGCGGGACAGATCCTTGATATCGCAGTTGCCGCCATGCTCACGGGGCGGCACGGTGCGGGCGCCGGTGGCAGCGGCGTCGTCACGGGCCGCGCCCTTGAGTTTGCCCATGTGTGCGGTGGCGGCCAGCGGGGCGTTGGCCAGGGGTGGGACGCGGGTTGGGTTGGTGTCGATCAGTTCCTGCTCGCGGCGGTTCCAGTCGGCGAGCATCACCGGGTCGGGCAGGCAGCCGATCAGGCCGGGGTGGATCAGGCCGGCGAAGTTCACGCCCGGGATGTGTCGAGAGCTGGTGAACATGCCCTTGAAATCCCAGATGGCTTTTTGCGCGCTGGGGAAGTGATCGGTGAGGAAGCCGCCGCCGTTCTGGCGGGAGAAGAAACCGTTGAAACCCCACTGGGAGTCGGCTTTGGCGCCGATGTCGAGCAGGTCGACCACCAGCAGATCGCCGGGTTCGGCGCCGTGTACGCCCACTGGGCCGGAAAGGTAATGCACGGTGGAGAGGTCGACGTCGCGCACGTCGCTGGCGTCGTCGTTGTTCTTGATGGCGCCGGCGGTCCAGTCGTAGGTTTCGAGGATGAAGTCATCGCCGGGTTTGACCCAGCAGGCCATCGGGATGTCCGGGTGCCAACGGTTGTGGATTTGCTCGTTTTCGGTGACGGGTTGGTTGAGGTCGACTTTGATCAGGGTGTCGGTCATCGAGGTGCTCCCGGAGGTGGCTTGGCTGTCGGGGGCAGTCTCACGGGGATGGGGTTGGGCGGGGAATACGTTGGATGACGTATGCGGCTTTGGGGTTGGGGGCATATCCGTTATTTTTGTAACGGCCGCCTATGGTTCCGCTCTTACAGCGGCTCACTTTTGAACAGCGCAAAAGTAAGCAAAACGCT
>NZ_JAAAFU010000059.1:0-36166 GCF_019352905.1 Pseudomonas sp. Xaverov 83
GCACACCGAGCCTAGGCGAGGTGCCGAGTGGTGGGGCAAGAGCGTTTTGCTTACTTTTGCGCTGTTCAAACGTGAGCCGCTGTAAGAGCGGAACCATAAGTGGCCGTTACCGCAGCAACGGATATGTACTCCCCCCAAGGCCAGATGTTGCCTGGCCAACAGTTGCCGCACACATTGTCGTTTTCAGCCATCACCTAAACCCCCAATGCCCCCTGTTTACGGCCCCAAAAACCCGGCATGCCTTGTGCAATGACCCAGTTCCCGGACTTTAGGCCTCTCCAATCATGCAAGACCCCGCCCCTTACCCGCGACGATCCAGCCCGTTGCTCCTCATCGGCACCGCCACACTCTGCAGCCTGCTGCTCGGCTGCGGCCAAAGCAGCTCCACCGTCACCCGCAGTGACCAACCGGTAAAGGGCGGCACCCTGGTCTACGCCACCGACCGCGAACCCACCTGCCTCGACCCCCATGTGGCCGGCGACATGCCTCAGGTGTTCGTCGCCCAGCAATACCTCGACTCCTTGGTCTCAATGGACACCGACGGCCGCATCGGCCCCTGGCTCGCCAAGACCTGGGAAGTCTCCCCCGACGGCCTGACCTACACCTTCCACCTGCGCAACGACGTGCACTTCACCGACGGCACCCCGTTCAACGCCGCAGCGGTCAAGGCCAACCTCGACCACATGGCCAACCCCAAGACCCAATCCAGCACTGCAGGCGGCTACATCCGCCAATACCGCAGCACCGACGTGCTCGACGAATACACCGCAGTGGTGCACCTCGCCACGCCTTACGCCGCGTTTCTGGAAGTGTTGGCCCAAGGCTTCCTCGGCATCGAGTCCCCCACCGCACTGCTGCGCTCCCGCGACGTGAACTGCGAAAGCCCGGTCGGCAGCGGCCCGTTCAAGGTCGTGCGCTGGGACCGCCAAAGCCAGGTCGAACTGGTGCGCAACCCCGACTACAACTGGGCCCCACCCACCGCCAAGCACCAAGGCCCGGCCTGGCTCGACCGGATCGTCTGGAAGTTCATCCAGGAACCGTCCGTACGCTTCGCCTCGTTGCAGGCCGGCGAGGTCGACGTGATCGAAGCCTTGCCTCCCGAATCCCACGAGGCCGCGCGACGCAACCCGGACCTGACCCTGGTGATCGCCCAACGCCCCGGCAACCCCACCAACGGCACGCTGAACATCACCCGTGCGCCGTTCGATGACCTGCGGGTGCGCGAAGCCTTCGTGCGCAGTTCCGACATCGAGGGCGCGTTGAAGAGCGTGTACTTCAACGAATTCCCCCGCGCCGGTGGGCCGTTGAGCCCGGCCACGCGCTTCTACAGCCCGGAATTCCAGCACGCCCAGGATTACGACCCGGCCCGTGCCGCGCAGTTGCTCGACCAGGCCGGCTGGACCCAGCGCGACAGCGACGGCTATCGCACCAAGGACGGCAAGCGCTTGCAAGTCCACGTGGTGATGGGCAACCGCACGCCACCGTCGGAATACACCTTGTGGGAGCAGGTGCAGGCCACCACCCGGCAGGTCGGCTTCGAGCTGATCGTCGACCAGATGAGTGACGTGCAGGCCACCAAGCGCCAGGCCGACTGGGACTACGACATTCGCCTCGGCTACTGGAACACCAACACCGCCGACGTGCTGCGGATCATCTTTGGCAGCGAGTTCATCCGTCCGGCAGGCGTCGGGGGTTATCACCAGAACACCGCAGGCTTCAGTGATCCGGCCTTCGACACGCTGATCCAGCAGGCCCTCACCACCCAGGACAGCGAGCAGCGCCGGGCCCTGTATTACCAGGCGCAGAAAATCGCTTCCAGCCAGTACCTGCAACTGACCACCTACCCGCAAAGCACGCGGCTGGGTATCTACAAGACCACCCAGGGCGTGCGGCTGGAGCCGTCGCTGGCGGTGACGTATCTCTATGACGCATGGGTGAATAAATGAGCAGTCCATCACTTGCCAACCCTCGCCACGAGCGCCTGGCCCGGCTCGGCAAACGTGCGCTGTGGCGTCTTGCCGGCGGGGTGCTGGTGCTCTGGGCGGTGGCCACGCTGACTTTCTTTGCTTTGCGCCTGATGCCCGGTGATCCGGTGCTGGCGATCCTCGGCGGCCCGAGTGGCAATCCCACTGCTGAAACCATCGCTGAAGCCACTCGCGAATACGGTCTCGACAAGCCTCTGGCGGTGCAATATGCGCTGTACCTCGGGCGGTTGGTGCAAGGTGACCTGGGGGTTTCCTATTCCCAGCACCTGCCGGTGACCCGCGTCCTCGCCGAGCAATCCTGGCCGACCCTGGAACTGACCCTGACCTCTCTCGCACTCGCCTGGGTCCTGGTGCTGGCGCTGACGGTGCTGACGGCGGGGCGCCGGCGCTGGGTTGCCAGCCTGGCCTCGTTGGCCGAAACCCTGGCCGCCGCGTTGCCGCACTTCTGGCTGGGGATTCTGTTGCTGGCGGTGTTTGCGTTCGGCCTGCGGCTGTTCCCGCCGGCGGGCAGTGATGGCTGGCGCACCCTGGTGCTGCCGTCGTTCGCCCTGGCCATTCCGCTGGCCGGGTTTATCGCCCAGGTCACCCGCGAATCCCTGGACCTGACCCTCGACCAACCCTTCATCCTGACCGCCCGCACCCGTGGCCTGAGTGATTTCAACGTGCGCTTCAAACACGCGTTGCGTCACGCCGTGTTGCCGGGCATCTCGCTGTCGGGTTGGGCCATCGGCGCGCTGATCAGCGGCGCCGTGGTGATCGAAGTGATCTTTTCCCGCAAGGGCCTCGGCCGCCAGTTGTACCAGGCGGTGCAGGCACAGGACCTGCCGCTGACCATCGGCATCAGCCTGGTGGTCGCCGCCGGTTACGTGCTCGCCAATATTCTGGTCGACCTGCTGTACCTGTGGGTCGACCCTCGCCAACAGGAGCTTCCAGCATGAGCGGCCTGACCCTGGAAACACCGCTGCCTGCGCTGCGGATTCAGCGCACCACTCGCACCCTGCGCCTCGGTCCGCTGTTGGCGATTACCTTTTTGCTGCTGGTGATTGTCGCGGCGCTGGTGCCGCAGTTGTTCGCCTACAGCGACCCGCTGGCCATCGTGCCCCGCGACGCATTTCATTCGCCGAGCCTGGCACACTGGTTCGGCACCGATCAGTCGGGGCGGGATATTTTTTCGCGGGTGATCTACGGCACTCGCCAGTCGTTGTTTATCGGCCTGGCAGCCACGGCGATTGCCATGAGCATCGCCATCGTTCTCGGGCTGGTGGGCGGCCTTGGCGGCGCGCGGGTGGACCGTGGCGTGGGTTGGTTGCTGGAAGTGCTGTTTGCGTTTCCGAGCCTGATCCTGGCGCTGCTGTTCGTGGCGATCTTCGGCAGCGGCATCGGCCCGCTGATCGTCGCCACCGGGCTGGGCAGTGCGCCGGGTTACGCACGCATGGTCCGTGGCCAGGTGCTGGCGGTGCGTAACGCGGGCTATATCGAAGCTGCCCGGGCTCTTGGGCATCCGCCGCTGCGCATCATCCTGCGCCAGTTGCTGCCGAACGCCATGCGTCCGTTGATCGTGACCCTGACCATGGGCGTGGGCCAGGCGATTGTCTGGGCCTCGGCCCTGAGCTTTCTCGGCCTGGGCGCCCGCCCGCCGGCGCCGGAGTGGGGGACCATGTTGTCCATGGGCCGCGACTTTATCGCCAACGCCTGGTGGCTGACGTTCTTCCCCGGCCTGTTCATCGTTCTCACCACCCTGTCGACCACGGTCACTGGCCGTTACCTGCAACAACGCCTGGAGGGCCGTCTTTCATGAGCGACCAGAAACGCTTGATCGTTGAAGGCCTGTCCATCGAGTTTGCCGGGCAGTCCGTCGTGCGCAATTTGTCTTTCACTCTGGAACCGGGCAAGACCCTGGCGCTGGTGGGTGAATCCGGTTCCGGCAAAAGCGTCACCGCCCGCAGCCTGATCGGCCTCGCAGGTGCTGGTGCCAGGGTTACCGCACGTACCTTGAGCTATGACGGGGTGGATTTGCTCAGCCTGTCGGAGCGGGGCTGGCGTCGTTTGCGTGGCAATGGCATCGGCTTTGTATTGCAGGACGCTCTGGTGTCCCTCGACCCGTTGCGGCCGGTGGGCAAGGAGATTCTCGAGGTGCTGGAGACCCATCGCTGGGGCGACCGTCGCAGCCGTGGCGAACGGGTCATCGAACTGCTGGACCTGGTGGGCGTACCCGAACCGCAACTGCGTGCCCGCCAGCGTCCCGATCAACTCTCCGGCGGCCTGCGCCAGCGTGCGCTGATTGCCAGTGCACTTGCGTTGAACCCCGGCCTGGTGATCGCCGATGAGCCCACCACGGCGCTGGATGCCACGGTGCAGGCGCAGATTCTGCAGGTGTTGCAGCAGATCAAGGCCCGTGGCGATTCGCTGCTGATCATCAGCCATGACCTGGCGGTGGTCGCGCAACTGGCGGATGAGGTGCTGGTGCTGCGGCACGGCGAAGTGGTGGAGCAGGGGCCGATGGATCAGGTGCTGCTCAACCCGCGCCACGCCTACACCCGCTCGTTGCTGGATGCGGTGCCCGCCGAGCATGCCCGTGGCACACGCCTGTCGCCGGAGCGCAGCAATGCTGTCGCGCAACCACGGCCTGGCGCGGATTCGCCGGTGCTGCTCAAGGCATCTGGCCTTGGCAAACGGTATGTCGGCCCCGATCAACAATCGCGCCAGGTGGTGGATAACGTCAGCTTCGAGCTGCGCGCCGGTCGCACCCTGGGCATCGTCGGTGAATCCGGCTCCGGCAAAACCACCGTGGCGCGCATCGCCCTCGGCTTGCTGCAACCGGATGCCGGCGAGGTGCGTTTTCTCGACCAGCCATGGGCCGCGACAGGTACCGAGCGGGTCGAGGAAAAGATCCGCCGTGTGCATCGCCGGGATATCAGCGTGATCTATCAGGACCCGCTGAGTTCGTTCGACCCGCGCTGGACAGTCGGGCAGATTCTCAGTGATGCGCTGGACGTTGCCGGTATCGCCCTCGAGCAACAGGCGGCACGAGTGGCGCAGTTGCTCGACCAGGTACGCCTGGCGCCGCAGCTGGCCGAGCGCCGGCCGCTGCAGCTGTCGGGCGGGCAACGCCAGCGCGTGGCGATTGCCCGGGCGATTGCCAGCAACCCCAAGGTGATTATCTGTGACGAGCCGGTGTCGGCGCTGGACGTGTCGGTGCAGGCCCAGGTCCTGGATTTGCTGGCCGACCTGCAAGCCTCACTGGGCCTGGCCTACCTGTTTATTTCCCACGACCTCGGGGTGATCCGCCACGTCAGCGACGAGGTGCTGGTGATGCGCCACGGCCAGGTAGTGGAAAGCGCCAGCGTCGAGACGTTGTTCGAATCCCCCCAACACGAATACACCCAACGCCTGTTGGGCGCAGTGCCGCGCCTGCCCGGCAGCGGTACGCAGCTGGTGGTGCCGGCCCTGGAGCCGGAAAACCCCGGCTGGCTGTTTGATGAATCGCGCCTGTGGAAAATCGCCATCTAGACCTGAATCAAGGAAGTGCCATGAGCAAGTTGTCTGCTGTACCCACGCCGCCGGTTGTGACGGTGGCCGAACTGAACGCCCGTGCCGACCGCATCCTGCCGCAGATTGCCGCCGGCGCTGCGCAACGTGAGCGTGACCGCCAACTGCCTTATGAGGCCGTGGCGCAGATCGCCAAGGCCGGGTTGTTTACCGTGCGGATTCCCAAGCGGTTTGGCGGCGCCGGTGGGACGGTCAAGGACGTGATCGCCTTGCTGATTCGCATCGCCTCGGCCGACTCCAACGTGGCCCAGGCCCTGCGTCCCGGTTTCGGGTTTGTCGAAGGCCTGCTGGCGTCCCGCGCTGAGGGGGCAGAGGAGGAGCGCGAGCGTTGGTTCGGGCGCTACCTGCAAGGCGCCGTGATTGGCAATGCCGGCTGGGAAGTCGGCGGTGCCAACGGTTCGATCAGTGCGCGCATCGTGCGTGACGGCGAGCACTTTCGCGCTTCCGGCAGCAAGTACTACAGCACCGGTTCGTTGTATGCCGATTGGGTCAGCGCCGTGGCCTTGGACGAGAATGACCAGCCCGTATCGTTCATCCTGCCCCGGGACCGCCAGGGCCTGGAGTTGCTGGATGATTTCGACGCCATGGGCCAGCGCCTGACGGCCAGCGGCACCACCCATCTGCATGATGTGCAGGTGTTGGCCAGCGAGATCCGCACCCGCACCGTCGAGGAGGGCAAGCGCACGATTGTCACGCCGTTCCTGCAAGTGTTCCTCGCGGCGGTGCAGGCCGGTATTGCGCGCAATGCGCTGAACGACGCAGTGACCTTTGCCAAGGAGCATGCGCGGCCGATCAAGCACAGCAGCGCCACGCGTTCGGTGGACGACCCGTACGTGGAACTGAGCGTGGGCGACGTTTCGGCCCGGGCCTTTACCGCCGAAGCGGTGGTGCTGCACGCGGCGGACTCCATCGACCGCGCCTGGGCTGCGGATCTTGATGCGGTGGCCGTCGACCAGGCGGCAGTGGATGTGGCCCAGGCGCAATACATCGCGGCGGAGTCGGCACTCAAAGCCGCCGAGCTGGTGTTCGACGTCGGTGGCGCCTCCACCACTGGCCGCGCCCATAACCTGGATCGGCACTGGCGCAACGCGCGCACCGTGGCCAACCACAACCCCCGACACTGGAAAGCCGCGGCCGTGGGCGCCTGGCAACTCAAGGGCACGCCGCCACCGACCTCGGGGCTGTTTTGAACAAAGCCCTCGATCTTTCACACCCCTTGGGCGAGGTAGGCACCGGGCATGCGCGCCGGGTGCCGATGATCATCGGCTGTGCGCTGTTCATGGAACTGATCGACGCCACGGCAGTGCTCACCGCACTGCCGCAGATGGCCCAGGATTTCGGCGAGCCCAGCGTGCGCATGAACCTGGTGGTGTCGCTGTACCTGCTGGCGGTGGCGCTGTTCGTGCCGGTGAGCGGTTGGGCGGCCGACCGGTTCGGGCCGCGCCGGGTGTTTATCAGTGCCATCGTGCTGTTCACCCTGGCGTCGGTGGCCTGTGCCTGCTCGGGCTCGTTGCTGCAGTTGTCCCTGGCGCGTTTGGCCCAGGGGGCTTCGGGCGCGATGATGGTGCCGGTGGGGCAGGTGATCCTGCTGCGCTGGTCGGCGCGGGAAAACCTGCTGCGCGCCATGTCGTACCTGACAGTCGCGGCGCTGGTGGGGCCGTTGCTGGGGCCGCCGTTGGGCGGGCTGCTGGTGACGGTGCTGTCGTGGCACTGGATCTTCCTGATCAACCTGCCGATCGGCGTGCTCGGGGTGATCCTGGTGCTGCGCTACATCCCGGACTATTCCGGGACGCCCGGCCAGCCATTGGACGTTCCCGGCCTGTTGCTCAGCGGTGTGGCATTGGGCGGGCTGGTGTTCGGCTTCGAGGTACTGGGCCACGGCCTGTTGCCGCGCCAGTGGGCGTTGCTGCTGATTGGCGGCGGGTTGTTGAGCGCCTGGCTGTATGTCCGGCATGCGCGGCGGACGGCGCACCCGTTGATCGATTTTTCATTGCTGAAAATACCCACCTTCGCGGTGAGCTTCTGGGGCGGCAACCTGATGCGCATCGGCAGTGCGTCACAGCCGTTTTTACTGGTGCTGCTGTTTCAGCTGTGTTTCGGGCTTAACCCGTTGCAGGCCGGGCTGCTGAGCGTGGCCGGTGGTGCAGGCGCGTTCCTGATGAAGATGCTGGCGGTACGGATCGTCAGTCGCTTCGGTTTCCGTCGCACCTTGATCAGCAATGCGGTGCTCACCGGTGCAACCCTCCTGGCGTGCAGCCTGTTCGAGGTATCAACACCTTACTGGCTTGTAATACTGGTGTTATTTGGCAGCGGGATCATTCGCTCGCTGCAATTCAGCACCCTCGGGGCATTGACCTATGCCGACGTGCCACCGGAGCAATCCAGCCGTGCCAGCAGCCTGTCGGCGATGACCATTCAACTGACCTTGAGTTTGTCGGTGGGCATCGCGGCGGGACTGCTCGGCTTGATCATGGCCGTGCGCGGGCATGCCACGGTCGAGCAGAGTGATATCGCCTGGATCATGGTGGGGGCCGGATTGCTGTGTGGATTATCGGGGCTGGTTTATCGCAGGCTGTCGCCGCAGGCGGGCTCGGCGATTTATGCAAAACGCGCAGAGGGAATTTGATGATTCGGGCAGCACTTATCGAAGACGCAGGTGAGATCGCCTGGGTGCATATTCGTAGTTGGCAGCAGGCTTATCGTGAGCTGATGCCTGCGGATTACCTGACTTCGCTGGAGGCGACGCAGCCTCGGCGTGAAGCCTTTTGGCGGCAGTCGATTGAGCAAGGGAACGAAGCCGTGTTTGTCGCGGAGGTCGGGGGGCGTGTGGTGGGCTGGATTGTCGTCAACTCGAGCCGTGATGAGGATGCTGATCCGGGCGCAACCGGTGAAGTGCAGGCGCTGTATGTGCTGGCCGAGCATTGGGGAACCGGAGTGGGCCGGGCGCTGTGGCTCAGGGGGCTGGAACATCTCGCCAGCCTGGGGCTGGAGACGGCGACGTTGTGGGTACTGGCTGAGAACCTGCGGGCAGTGCGCTTTTACCAAAATGCAGGATGGTTAGAGCAGCCCGGGTCAAGCCGGACCCTCACCCGGGGCGGTCGTAAGCTGGAGGAAGTTCGCTATGTAAGAGCGAATTGAGATCGTTCCCACGCTCTGCGTGGGAATGCCGCTCTGGACGCTCTGCGTCCGCTCTTAAAATCGTGACGCAGAGCGTCACCGGATGCATTCCCACGCAGAGCGTGGGAACGATCACACTCACCATTTTTGCCTGAAAGCTGCGCGGCCACAGGCGTCATTCAGGAATGTCATTGGCCATGAGCTCGTCTTTTTCATTGTTTCGCACCTGGAATGTCCAACACTTGCCGTCGACGCCGGCGGCGTTTGTGCGGCATTTCATCGGTCATTTCAAAGGGTGGTACCTGGCGATCCTGCTGCTGCAGATTGCCGCCGTGGTGTGTTCGATTCTGACGCCCTGGGGGCTGGGGCAGATCACCCGCACCGTCAGCAACGGCTTAGAGGCTGAGCGCGCCTTTGAAGTGCTGCAATGGCCACTGACACTGCTAAGCGCGCTACTGGTGTGCCAGGTATTGTTTACCCGCGCATCCGCAGGCTGCCATATTCACGTCTTGCCGTTGCAGCGGCGCACGGTGACGCATGTGGTGTTCGCTTATCTGCAACAGCATTCCCATCGTTTCATCAGCAATGAGTTCGCCGGGGCGCTGGCGCATCGGGTGGCGGAAATTACTCTGGGGGTGAATCAGACCCTGAGCATCTTGTTGTTCGACCTGATCCCGCTGCTGGTGACGCTGAGCCTGGCCACGGCCTTGCTATGGACCGCATCGCCGTTGTTGGCGCTGTTCATGGCGGGGTGGTCGGTGGCGTTCATCGCCATCTGTTACGTGCTCGCACGCCGCAGCCATCCTCTGGCCCAACAATATTCGGCAGCGCGCAGCACCAGTACCGGCAAGGTGGTGGATGCGGTCTCCAACCTGGCCAATATTCGTCTGTTTGCGCGCCACGCGTTCGAGCACAGTTACCTCGGCACTTTCCTCGACAAGGAGGTGGCGGCTGCCTACCGATCCCTGGGGTATATGGAGAAAATTCGCTGGTTCCAGGCTTCCTGTGGCGTAGTGCTTAAGCTCGGCTTGTTATTGCTGGCGCTCTACCTGTGGCGCAGCCACCGTATCGACATTGCTGCGTTTGTCATGTCCACCAGCCTTTCGTTGTTGATCATCAGCGATGTGGAAAACCTGTCGCGACGCTTTCTCGAATTCTTCGAAGCCACCGGCAACATTGCCAACGGCGTACGCACCTTGATCCGCCCCCATGAAGTCATCGACCAACCTGGTGCCAAGGCCTTGCAGGTCAAGCGCGGCGATATCGAGTTTCGCGACGTGGGCTTCAGCTACAGCGCCGGACGGCCGATTTTCGAACACCTGAATATCGTGATTCCCTCCGGCCAAAAAGTCGGCCTGGTGGGCGCTTCGGGTTCCGGCAAGTCGACGCTGCTGAGCTTGCTGCTGCGCCTCTACGACGTCCAGCAAGGCCAGGTGCTGGTGGACGGCAAGGACGTGCGCGACGTCACCCAGCATTCGCTGCACCAGCAGATCGGCCTGATTCCCCAGGAGCCCGGCCTGTTCCACCGCAGCATTCGCGAAAACATCCATTACGGCCGCCTGGATGCCTCGATGGACGAGGTCGCCGAGGCGATCCACCGCGCCGGCGCCAGTGAGTTTATCGACAGCATGGAACACGGCTACGAGTCGCTGGTGGGCGAGCGTGGGGTCAAGTTGTCCGGCGGCCAGCGTCAGCGCATTGCGATTGCCCGGGTGTTGCTGAAGAACGCGCCGATCCTGGTGATGGACGAAGCCACTTCAAGTCTGGACTCGATCACCGAGCGCTTTATCCAGGACAAGCTCGACGAAATCATGGAAGACAAGACCGTGCTGGTGGTGGCGCACCGGCTGTCCACCGTGGCCCATCTGGACCGAATCCTGGTGTTCGACAATGGCCGGGTGATCGAGGACGGCAGCCACGAACAGCTGCTGCGTCAGGGCGGGCAATATGCGCGGTTGTGGAGTCGCCAGTTCAGCGATGCGCTGGATGAAGTCGCAATGTGATCAGGCGGCGTACCGGGTACGCCGCGCAGTGCAGGTCAGATCGACAGGTGCAGCACCCGCTCGTCTTTGGCGCCAGCCAGCGGGCGGCGCTTGTTGACCTTCAGCTCACCCAGGTTGATCAACAAGGTGCGGGTCACGTTGCGGCTCAGCCCCAGCAACTCGGCGGTGTGCACCTGGTTGTGATGGCACAGCCGGTAAGCGGCGGTCAGCAGGCTGCGCTCCACCTGTTCGTGGAGGTTGTCGATCTGTTCTTCGAACAGGCGCTGGAAGGCCAGGTCAAGCAGGTCATGGGCCGTGGTGCTGTCTTCCTGGCGTTCGATACGCAGGTTGGACATGCGCAGGTCATCGGCCTGGATCACGCCGTCACGGCAGATCAGCAGGGTGTGGTGGATGACGTTTTCCAGCTCGCGAATATTCCCCGGCCAACTGTAGGTGGCCAGCCGTTGCTCGGCGTCCTTGCTCAGGATCACCTCGCCATACCCCAGGCGGCGGGTGTAGGTGTCGATGAAATACTGCACCAGCGGCAGGATATCGCCGGGGCGGTCCCGCAGTGGGCTGAGTTCCAGGTTGACCACGTTCAGGCGGTAGAACAGGTCCTCGCGAAAATGCCCGGCGTTGATGGCTTTCTCCAGCTGCACATTGGTCGCCGCCAGCACCCGCACGTTGATCGGTATGCTTTTGCGCGACCCCAGGCGCACCACTTCACGTTCCTGTAATACCCGCAGCAGCTTGACCTGGATCGACATCGGCAGGTCGCCGATTTCATCGAGGAACAGCGTGCCGCCGTTGGCTTCTTCAAACCAGCCAGCCTTGGCGCTGAGGGCGCCAGTGAACGCGCCTTTCTCGTGGCCGAACAGCTCGGCCTCCACCAATGATTCGGAGAACGCTCCGCAATTCACCGCCACGAACGGCTGCTCCTTGCGGCCGCTGAGGTTGTGGATATGACGAGCCACCAGCTCTTTGCCGGTGCCGGTTTCGCCGATGATCAGCACGCTGGCTTCGCTCGGCGCGACTTGTTGCACATGCTTGAGCAAGGCCTTGGACCTGGGGTCTTCAAACACCTGGGCGGTGGCACGGATGGAAGTGGCAAGGGCGGGCGAGGGCGGTAGGGTGAGCAGTTGCATGGCAATCTCTACGAATAGAACGTCGGGATGGGCGGGGTACCGTTCAGTGCCCATTCGCCCAGTTCATGAAGCTTGTAGTCCAGCGGGTCATGCAGGCTCTGGGTGCGCAAGTTGCGCCAGTGCCTGTCGAGGGCTACCGAGGCGTTGGTCGCCCGCGCACCGGTGACCTCGAAGACCTTGCTACACAACTCCAGGCCATTGCGGCTGGCGGCGACTTTGGCGGTGGCGATGGCAATCGCAGCTGTGCCGCGTTCCTCGCTGGTCAGGGCCGAGCCCTTGGCCCATGCCGCATCCAGTACCTCACCGGCGCGCTCCACCAACAGGCGGGTGCTTTGCAGCGCCACCCAGAAATCGCCGTAGTGGCTGAGGATGTAAGGGTCCTGGGTGCTGTGGCTGGCGCTGGATCGGAACCATGGGCGGGCTTCTTCCAGGGTGTATTGGCGCGCTTCTTCGAATGCGCCCTCGGCGATGCCGAGGAAGATATTCGCGAAGTGCAGTTGCGCAATCAGCGGGCGCAGGCAGGCGAACGGCGTGCTCAACGGCCCCGGGTCCAGCAGCAGGTCGGACTCTTCCACGCGTACGCGCTTGAAGGTCACGCTGCCGCTGTCGGTCTGGCGCTGGCCCATGTTGTTCCAGTCGTTGTGCAGGATGATCCCGCTGCGGGCGCTGGGAATCGCCGCGATCAGCAACTTGCCGCCGGCGCTTTCATCGATGGCCGAGGCGATCAGCATCTCCGAGTCGTTGGCCCCGGAGCAGAAGTTCTTCTGTCCCGAGAATTCCCGCCAGCCCGTGTGGCGCTTGACCACCGTGCGGGTGTCCAGCGGGTTCAGGGTGTTGCCCCAGAACCAGTTGTTGCTGGCCGTCAGGCTGAACCAGGTTTGCCATTGTGCGGGCGTGGCGAACAACCGGACGGTGGCGAGCATCAGGTGATGAAAGCCGAATACGTGGGCGATGGAGCTGTCGACCCGGGCGAATTCGCGCACCACCTCGAAGGTTTCCGACCAGTTGGCATCCAGCCCGCCGAATTGCCCGGGGATGCTCAGGGACAACAGGCCGCTGCTGCGCAGCTTGTCGCGTTCGGCTTTGGGCGTGCCGCCGCTGGCATCGCGGTCGACGGCGGTGCGGGCAAATTCGCTCGCCAGGTCACGGGCAATCTCCAGCGGCGTCCTGCGGGTGCAGAGTAAGTTGGCCGTCACGTGAATACCCCATTTAATTAATTTCCCTGAGCGTTGGGTAGAGCAAGACTCATACCAAGTAAATGTGGGCCGGTAACTTGCGTTTTCTGATGGGTGTGCAGGCGCGAAGAGTGCCGGATACGCAACTTTTGTTGGTCAGCTGTTGGGATTCAAACAGTTGCGCCCGAGGCCTTTAGGACGGGGGTTTGGTTATGCTTTTATCGATTAAACATATAATTAAATGTGCATTTTAAGCATTGTTGTGAAACGAACATTTCCCCAGCAAAGTGTTGCGCCTGTGACGATTAAACCGGGCGGTGGGCCCGCGTTTATTGATGTTTTGACGTGGCACGAACCCTGCAAAGTTGGATTCAGAGCGCGACTATACAAATAGATGCTCCAACTAATTAGAGACCCCAGGAGTATTTAATCCATGCGGCAACTGTTTGAACCACGCGCTCGTCGTTTTGAGTCACTGGCCACCGCGTCCAGCCTCGGCGTGCTGTTGATGTTGATACACGGCGCGGCCTTTGCCGCCCAGGCCGATCCGACCCTGGCCACGGTAGTGGTCACCGGCGCCGAAGCCACCGAAGCGCAAAAGGCCGAGAAGCAGCTGGCCAAGGTACCCGGCAAAACCGCGGTGATCGACAACCGCAAGATCGAGCAGGGCCGGGCGGCGAATGCCGAGGACGTGCTGGCGTTGCAGCCGGGAGTCTTCGCTCAGGCCACCAGCGGTTCGGGTGCCAACAAGATTTCGATCCGTGGTTCGGGCCTCAACACCTTCTACCAAGGCTATGTGCTGGGGATCAAATTCCTCTATGACGGCCTGCCATTGACCGGCCCGGGCGGCACCCAGGAAGACATGCTGGACATGGCCTCCGTGGACCACACCGAGGTGCTCTACGGCGCCAACGCTTTCCGTTATTCGGCGTTATCCCTGGGCGGCGCGATCAACTTCGTGAGCAAGACCGGCCGCACCGATCCGGGCAACTACGCGCGCTTCGAAGCCGGCAGCTTCGGCTACCGCAAGCAGCAGCTGAGTACCGGTGGCGTTGACGGCGACAACGATTACTACGTCAGCATCCAGCACAACGAACGGGATGGTTATCAGGACAACACGCCGAACAAGGGACAGGGGATCGTCGCCAACTTCGGCCACGTGTTCAGCCCGCAACTGGAGACGCGCTTTTACATTCGCTACAAGGAAGAGACTCTGAGCCAGGGCAACACCCTGACCAAATACCAGCTCAAGCACGACCCTACGAGCAACCTCGTGCCCATCGGGCGCAAGAAGGACGGCTCGACCCTGCTGGGCAGCACCACCACCTACACCTTCGACGACAATGCCAAGCTCGAAGTCGGCCTGGGCTACAACGACTACCCGCTGGACAACGGCTGGCGTTACTCGCCAACACCCCAGGAATGGCGCTCCCAGGACGTCAACCTGACCTTGCGCTACCTGCGCACCGCCGACACCTTCTTCGGCCTGCGCAGCGACAGCAGCGTGACCTTCAGCAACACCCTGGCGTACCTCGCCGATGTGAAGTCCCACAGCAAGGCCACCGGTATCACCCAGCAGAAAACCAACTACACCGGCTCCCGGGACACGGTGTTTTCCCTTGGCAACGAACTGCAACTGAATGACCGTACGTGGCTGTCCACCGGGCTGTCGCTGATTGATATCAAGCGCAAGGCGCAGATCGAATACAGCACCGGCACCAATACCAGCGCGTTCCCCAGTGGCGTTGAGTACGACGAGACCGACGTCGCCCCGCGCATCGGCCTGCGCTACCAGCTGACCCCGGAATTCGAAGTGTTCGGCAACGTCAGCCGCTCGGTGGATCCACCCGTTACCTGGCAGCTGGGCAGCACCGGCACGCCCTACATCCGTGATGTGCGGCCGCAAAAAGCCAACACCGTGGAGTTCGGTATTCGTGGCGGCCATGGCATCTTCGACGGCAGCCTGACGGTCTACCGGTCGTGGGTGCAGAAAGAACTGTTGTCGGTGGTGGTGCGCCAGGCAACCGCTACCCAGGACCAGTTGGTGGCTACCTCCAACGGCAGCGCAACCATTCACCAGGGCATCGAAGCCGGCTTGAATGCGCAACTGTGGGACGGCGGCAATGGCGACACCGTGACCTTGCGCCAGGCCTACACCTTCAACGACTTCCACTACCGCAATGATGGGGTGTTCGGCGACAACCAGTTGCCGGGCTTGCCGCGCCAGGTCTACCAGGCGGAGCTGGAATATCGCCAGGGCAGCGGTTTCTACGCGCAGCTCAATGCCCGGGCGGCGTCCAGCTATTACGTGGATTTTGCCAACTCCCTGAGTGCGCCGTCCTATACCTTGTGGGGGGCCAAGGTGGGCTACGAGGCGCCGAGCAAGAAGTGGGAGGTGTTCGTCGACGCGCGCAACCTGACCAACAAACGCTACGCCACGGCCACCAACACCGCGTACGACGCCAAGGGCCAGGACTCGGCCAACTTCTATGTAGGGGATGCGTTCAACGTGACCACGGGGGTGGCGTTTCACTTTTGATGGCAGCACAACGACCTGACAGGCAAAGCAAATGCAGTGTGGGAGCTGTCGAGCTTTAGCGAGGCTGCGATGGCATCACCTCGGTGTACCTGAAGCACCGAGGTGCCCGCATCGCAGGCAAGCCAGCTCCCACACTGGATTTTTGTAGCGGCTGGAGACTTAGTTCTGCGGCCGCTGCTTGGTCGAATCCAGCTCGGCCTTTTTACCAGTGCTGATCTCGGTGATCAGCGCCGACTTGGCGATTGCAAAGTCAAAGGTGTCCTGCATCTTGGCGATCGCATCAGTCGCTGTGCCGTTCAGGCCACCGTTGGCCGCCCAGTCGAAGTTCCACACCCCGGACAGGTTATCGGCACCCGCCACGTCATGGGTTTCAATGGCGGTGAACACGTCGGGATGGCGTTCCATGTACTGGGCAGCAGCGCTCACATCGGCGGGCACCTTGCCCGAGGCATTGCTGGCCAGTTGCGAAAGCTCTTGCTTGGTAATCGCCGATTTGCCCGACTGGCGCATGTAATCGGCGATCACCTTGCTCGACTTGGAAATATTCAACTTGTCGTCGAATACCGACGTCGAGGCTTTTTGAGTGGTCGGTCCGCCACCGGCGGGTGTTACGGTAGTAGACATCGGCGCTGCTCCCTCAATGAATTGGATGACATCGAAGCCGACGTTAGCATGGGCAATTGGCCATTTATCGCCGGCTTCACAACAATTCGCAGCGGCCGGAAAATTTCACAGCGTTTCGCACAGGGAAGGGATGGTGTTCAGGACGAATCAAGGGCAAAGCCGGTTTGCCGGTTTTTTCATCAGCCGCAATTTTTCACTTTTATGGCTGGGCCAGGCGCTCTCGTCCTTCGGCGAGTTCGTGCTGGAGAGCACGATCATCGTCTGGCTGGTGACCGATCTGTTCCGCGACAGCGCCTTTCTACCCAGCGCCGTAGGCCTGGCGGTGGCGGCCTCGGCGATCCCGCGGGTGCTGGTGGCGCCATTGGCGGGTGCCTGGGTCGACCGCCTGCCTGCGCTCTACGTGATGATCACGGCTGATGCTATTCGGGTGATCAACTTCCTGATCTTTATCCTGATCTATACGCTGTCCGGCCTCGATCAGATGCAAGTGTTCGCCGGCGTGCTGTTGTTGCTGGTGATGAACAGCAGCGCCGCGCAGTTCTTCAACCCGTCCCGGCAGGCGGTCATGCAAGTGATCATTCCCGCTGAGCGGCGGGTGGAAGCGTCGGCCAAGACGATGTTTTCCCTCACGGGTATTTCGGTACTTTCCGCTTCCGTGGGCCCGGCGCTGTTTGTGTGGGTGGGGCCGATCTGGGCGTTGCTGATCAATGTGCTGGCGTTCAGCTGTTCAGCGCTATGTATCCTGGCCACTCGAGATTTAGGGTCTGCATTGCCCGCAGAGCGCGCCTCATTCTGGCGTGGACTCTTGGCCGGCCTGCGGTTTTCCTGGGGGCACCCATCGATTCGAACCCTGCTGACCGGCGTGGCGTTATATGGCTTTTCCCTCGGTATCAACAACGTCGTCCTGTCGTTGTATGCCTTCAAAACGTTGGGCCTGAGCCCGCGTGAATATGGCCTGGTACTCGCCGCATTCCCCGTCGGCGGGCTGATGGCGGCCTTTCTCGTTCGGCCGCTGTTGAAGGCCTTGAGCATTCGACGCGCGTTCACCGTGGCGCTGTTGTGCCTGGGGCTGAGCTACCTGGGCTATGCGTTGCATCCGCCGTTTTACCTGGCCTGGGGGCTGATGTTCTGCTGCGGGCTGTGCTTTTCGGTGTTTGCCATGGTGCAGGGGCCTATGCTGCAAGAGGCCGTGCCGGCAGGCTATATGGGCCGAGTCTCCGCGACCGTGACGCCGGTGCTGGCCATTGCCTCGCTGACCGGCACCCTGGTGTGTTCCCAGACGCTCAGCCTCGTGCAAGGCGTGGATGTGTACGGCGGCTACATCGTTATCGCGGCGAGCCTGCTGCTGACGGGAGGTGGATTGATGCTGCTCGGTCAGCGTGCCGGCAAACACCAAGTCGCCCGCTCAAAGTGACTCGCCCGCATCCAGCTTCGCCAGCAGCCTCTGGCCCCGGTTCCACAGGGCGTCCTGCTTTGATTCAGGCATCCGGTCGAGATTCTTGTAGAGCATGGCCATGCGCTGATTACCCCGCAGCAGGTCGCCGTGGCGCATCAGGAAGTGCCAGTAAAGCGCATTGAACGGGCAGGCATTGTCAGCGGTACTTTCAGTGACTTTGTACGCACAGTCGCGGCAGTAGTCCGACATGCGTTTTATATATTGTCCGCTCGCGCAATAAGGTTTTGAACCCAGGTAGCCGCCATCCGCATGCATGACCATGCCCAGGGTGTTGGGCAGCTCGACCCAGTCGAAAGCGTCCATGTAGATCGCCAGGTACCACTCGCATATCTGGCTGGGCACGATGCCGGCCAGCAGGGCGAAATTGCCGGTGACCATCAGCCGCTGGATGTGATGGGCATAGGCATGTTTCAGGCTCTGGCCGATCGCCTGGCGCATGCAGTTCATTTGCGTCTCGCCCGTCCAGTAGAACTCCGGCAGCGGGCGGTTGTTGCCGAATGCATTGCCAGCGGCATAGTCAGGCATCTTCAGCCAGTACACGCCGCGTACGTATTCACGCCAGCCAATCAGTTGGCGGATAAACCCTTCGGCGGCATTCAACCCGATGCCGCCCGACCAATAGGCTGCCTCCACGTCGCTGCACAGTTGGCGCAGGTCCAGCAGGCCGATGTTCAGCGCCGCGCTGATGCGGGCATGAAACAGGAAGGGCTCGTCGCTGGCCATGGCGTCCTGGTAGTCGCCGAACCCGGCCAGGCCGTAATCCAGAAAGTAGTCCCACAGTGCCTGGGCATCGGTGTGGGTCACCGGGTAATCGAAGGTGTCCAGGTCGCCGTAGTGGCTGCTGAAGTGTTTACGTACCAGCACCAGCACTTCCTGGGTGATGGAGTCCGAGGCAAAGCGCGCCGGGTAGGGCGCTTTGGTTCCCTTGGGCAGCGCCTTGCGGTTGTCCGCATCAAAGTTCCAGGCGCCGCCGACCGGGGTGCCGTCACCGTTGAGCAATAGGCCGCTCTTGCGGCGCATCTCCCGGTAGAAGAACTCCATGCGCAGCTGTTTTTTGCCGCTGGCCCAAGCGGCGAATTCGTCACGGCTGCACAAAAAGCGGCTGTCGGCATGCCACTGGATCGGCAAGCCGCAGTCTTTCAGGGATTGTTCCAGGCGCCAGTCGCCGCATTCGGTCAGGTGCAGTTCCTGTGGCTGCATCAGCGATTGCCAGCGCCCTAGCTCGCCGGGTACCGAGCCGGTGTTTTGCGGGTCGCCCAGGGCGACGTACTGCACCCGGATACCACGCTGCTGCAACGCCTGGGCAAAGTGGCGCATGGCGCTGAAGACCAGGGCGATTTTTTGCGGATGGTGGGGGACATGGCTGGCTTCCTCCATGACCTCGACCATCAAGACGGCATCGTGCTGGCTATCCAGCCCGTCCAGTGAAACCAGGTCAAATGAGAGCTGATCGCCCAGCACCAGGCACAGGTTTCTAACGGCCTTGGTCACCAGGGCGCTTCCAGGGAGAACGGCGTTCGCAGTGCCTCAATGGGCCCTTCACGCCGGCCGCACATTTCATCATGGACGCACTGATGCACCAGGGTGCAGGGGAACGCCGGGACTGACTGCAACACGTCACGCAGGTGATTGACGGAGCGAAAGTGCAGGGGCTTTGCTGCAGCGTCCAGCAACGTGAACTGGCCGTGGTCCAGCCGGACGCGCGCCAGATAGAAACCGCCTTCCAGGGAGAGCAGTTCCATTTCACGCACGTCGCCTTGGGTGGCCAGTTGGGTCAGGGTTTGCAGGTTCATGATTCACTCCTTGCCGGTCAGGGTTGCGAAGACTGGCGACGGAAGAACAGCGTCACCTGGCCCACTTCGACCCCCAGCTTGGACATGCTGGAGCGATTGATCAGCGTGTCTTCGTCCATCAGGTACATCCAGTCGTCGAGGCTCACTTCGTAGACGGAGCCGTCCACCGGCAGGCTCAGCACGTAACGCCAGTGCAACGCGTTGCCGGCCACCTCGCCCTTGGCCTCACCGACCACGTCGTCGGCGCGGCCGCGCCAGTGGTTCGGGCCATCGGGGGTCAGGGTCCAGACGCGCCGCTGGCGAGTGCCATCGCTGTAGAGAAAGCGTTCGTCGAGAATCAGGTTTTCACCCTCGCGGCGGCTGGCGATATTCACCTCGAAACGCTTGGCCACTTCACCCGAGCGTTTCTCGAATATGCCCCAGGCCTTGACGGGCTTGCTGAAGAAGCTCACCAGGTCCAGTTGGGGCTGCTGGTCGGCATAGTGTTTTACATCCACGCTGCCACAACTGCTCAGGCCCAGCACTAGGGCCAGCGAAACCAATAGACGGGTCATTGCGGTTCTCCCAGAGAGGGCTTGATACTGCTGATACTTGTACAAAATAATAAAATTGTACAGGTATTTAGAAAGGTACCAGGATGTTACCGGCTACCGGCCTGCCCATTTATGGGCCGCTCCTTGAACCTTTTGGTAGCACTTTACTGCGGTATTGCGCCGTGCACGGGTTAATCCAGCTCACCAACTCCATCTGAATCAATCACTTGAAGCACTACCCGCCAACCTGGCACGCAAACTGCTTTTTTGTATTCGTGGATAATTGGATACAAAAATTCAAAAGGTGCTGCCGATGCAATTCGCTCCCGCTTATGTAGAACGCCAGCCGCTGACCGCCGAGGAGGAGGCCTACACCTTCCTGCTGGACGCGATTTGCAGTGGCCGCTACCGCAAGGGTGACCGGTTGATCGCCGAGGACATCGCCAGCGAGATCGGTATGAGCCGCATGCCGGTGCGCGAAGCCTTCCGCCGCCTCGACGCCCAGGGCCTGGTGACCCTGCGGCCCAACCGCGGGGCGATTGTCAGTGGCCTGGACATCGACGAGTTGCACGAAGTCTTCGAGATGCGCAGCGCCCTCGAAGGCCTGGCGGTGCGTGTGGCGGTCGGGCGGATTGGCGAGCGCCAGTTGGCCGCGCTGGAGCGGCAGCTGGACGAGATGGACGACTACCGCGACGACAGTGCCGAGTGGGTCAGCCGCCACCGCGCCTTTCACGAATACCTGTGCAGCCTCAGCGGCCGCCCGCGCCTGATGAAGCAGATCTCGGCGCTGTACTCGCTGGTGGAGGCGCCCATGCGCCTGTGGCTGCAGCACGGCGACAAACCCCTCAGCGCCCGCCAGGAGCATGCGGTGATCCTCGATGCGATTCGCGCCGGTGACGCCGACCGCGCCGAAGCCGTGGTGCGCGAGCACATCGAAGGCACCGTGCCGGCGCTGATTCAGTTCCTGCAAACGGAAAAATAGAAGCGGGTTTCAACCCGCCCGTGTTTTGACTTTGAGTCCTGCCCCCGTTGTTCAACGAACTGGAGTGTCTGGTCATGCATAAACGCCGCGCCTTGCTGGTCGCCGTATCCCTGGGCCTTTGCACACAGTGGGCGATCGCTGCGCCCCAGGTGCCGGAGCGCCTGCAGAAGGTCGACAAACTGGTGTATTGCTCGGGGATGGATTCACCGCCCCTGGTGTCCTTCGATGAAGCGCAGAAACCCCGGGGACTGACCGTCGACCTGGGCCTGGAAATCGCCAAGCGCCTGGGAGGCAAGCAGGTGCAATGGCGGGTGATTCCCTTCTCCGGGCTGGTGCCGGCGCTGCTGGCCCAGCAGTGCGACATGATCGTCGACCAGCTGTTCGACAAGCCCGAGCGGCGGCAAGTGATCGACATCGTCAACTACATGTATTCCAGCCAGTCGGTGGTGGTGCCCAAGGGCAACCCCAAGGGCATCCAGGCGCTGGATGACCTGTCCGGGCACAAGGTCGCGGTGCTCAACGGCTCCACCATCAAGACCCTGCTCGACGCCCAGAACGACAGCCTGGCCAAGGCCGGCAAGCCACCGATGAAACTGGTGGTGTACAACACCGACACCGACGCCTTCCAGGCCCTGCGCATCAACCAGGTGGACGCCTATGGCACCACCGTGGAAACCGCCGGTTACTACGCGGCGATGGCCCCGGAACTGTTCCAGGAAGGCGTACCGGCGTTCAGCCGGATCCTCACCGGCCTGGGCATTCGCAAGGACGATCCGCAGCTCAGCGCCGCCGTGCAGCAAGTGGTCAGCGACATGCGCAGCGACGGCAGCTACGTCCAGTTGCTGAACAAGTGGCATGTCAGCAGCGACACACTCGACTGAGGCAAACCTGCGATGAATTTCAATTGGGATGTGTTCTGGCAGTACCTGCTGCAGCCCAGCGGGGTGTACCTGACCGGGCTCTGGCTGACGTGCCTGATCGCGGTATCGGCGATGCTGCTGGGCTGTGTGCTGGGGTTGGCGGCGGCGTTGTTGCGGTTGTCGAAGAACCCGCTGCTGCACCTGCCAGTGCGTTTTTATGTGTGGTTGATGCGTGGCACACCGTTGCTGGTGCAGATCGTGTTCCTGTACACGGCGCTGGCGGCGGGGGGGATTTTTCGTTTCGAGGATATCGACCTGTTCGGGCTGGTGGTCCCCGGGAATATCCAGGCGGCGATCATCGCCCTGGGCCTGAATGAAGGCGCCTATATGGCGGAGATCATCCGGGCCGGCATTGGCGCGGTGGACAAGGGCCAATACGAAGCCGGGCGCTCACTGGGCATGGGCTTCGCCAAACTGATGCGGCGCATCGTGCTGCCCCAGGCGTTCCGGGTGATCGTCCCGCCGCTGGGCAACGAGTTCAACGTGATGCTCAAGAACACCACGCTGGTGAGTGTGATCGGCGTGCAGGAGCTGTTGCTCAGCACCCAGATGGTTACCTCGGCGACGTTCCGGGTGTTTGAGTTGTACCTGGTGGTCGCCATCTACTTCCTGTTGTTGACCACGCTCTGGGGCTTTTTCCAGCGCTGGCTGGAGGCGCGTTTCGGCCAGTCGGACCGGCCTTCGTCACCGCCGCCGGCCTCCAGCCGGATGTTCGGTCGCAGCACCCTGAAATTGTTGAGGGGACGCTAACCATGGCGCACAAAAGTGAAGAGTTGATCATCGAGGCCCTGGATGTGCACAAGTCCTTCGGCGAGTTGCAGATCCTCAAGGGGATTTCCCTGCAAGTGCGCCGTGGCGAAGTGGTGGTGCTGATCGGTGCCTCGGGCTCGGGCAAGACCACCTTTATCCGCTGCATCAATTTGCTGGAAGACATCCAGGGTGGGCGCATCCGCGTCAACGGTCGGGCGATGGGTTATCGCGAGCGTGCCGACGGCAGCCTGGTGCGGGACTCGGAGCGCAACATCGCTCGCCAGCGCCGGGACATCGGGATGGTGTTCCAGCGCTTCAACCTGTTCCCCCATATGACCGCATTGGAAAACATCATCGAGGCGCCGATCCAGGTGCTTGGTGTGTCTCGTGCGGCGGCATTGGAACAAGCCCGTGGCCTGCTGGAGCGGGTGGGCCTGGCGGACAAGGCCGGCCACTACCCGTCGATGCTCTCGGGCGGGCAGCAGCAACGGGTGGCGATCGCCCGAGCGCTGGCGATGAAACCCCAGGCGATGTTGTTCGACGAGCCCACCAGCGCCCTCGACCCGGAAACCGTGGGCGAAGTTTTGCAGGTGATGAAAGAGTTGGCCGAGGAGGGCATGACCATGGTGGTGGTGACCCATGAAATGGGCTTTGCCCGTGAAGTGGCCGACCGCGTGGTGGTGCTCGACCAGGGCGAACTCATCGAACAAGGGCCGCCGGAACAGATTTTCAGCCGTCCCAGCCATCCCCGTACCCGGGCCTTTCTCAGCCGTGTGCTATGACCCTTCCAAGGAAAGTCTCCATGCGCTTATCGAGTGTGTTCGCGGCCCTGTGCTGCGCCGCGATTGTCCCCATGACCCAGGCCGCCGACCCGGTGGTGAAGGTCTATAACTGGTCCGATTACATCGGGCCCGACACGTTGAAGAATTTCGAGAAAGACAGCGCCATCAAGGTCCAGTACGACATCTTCGACACCAACGAGATGCTCGAAGCCAAGCTGCTATCCGGACATTCGGGGTATGACGTGGTGGTGCCGTCCAGCCAGTTCCTGTCCAAGCAGATCCGGGCCGGTGCCTACCAGCCGCTGCAACGTTCCCTGCTGGATAACTGGAAGCACCTCGACCCGCGCCTGATGCAACGCCTGGAAGCCGCCGACCCGGGCAACCGTTACGCCGTGCCATATATGTGGGGCACCGTGGGCATCGGCTACAACGAGGAAAAAGTCCGTGCGGTGCTGGGCAAGGACGCGGTACTGGATTCCTGGTCGATGGTGTTCGAACCCGGCAACCTGGCCAAGCTCAAGAGCTGCGGCGTGGCGTTTCTCGATGCGCCGGTGAAGATCATTCCCCAGGTGATGCTCTACCTCGGCCTGGACCCCAACAGCGTCAAGCCCGACGACTACAAGCAAGCCTCGAAACGCCTGATGGAACTGCGGCCTTCGGTGACCTACTTCAACTCGTCGAAATACACCGCCGACCTGGCCAACGGTGATATCTGCGTGGCCATCGGCTATTCCGGTGACGTGATGCAGGCCCAGAACCGCGCCAAGGAAGCGGGCAAGCACCTCGACATCCGCTACCTGATCCCCAAGGAAGGCGTGAACCTGTGGTTCGACATGCTGGCGATCCCCAAAGACGCCGGCAACGTGGCCAACGCCCACGCCCTGATCAACTACCTGCTGCGCCCCGAGGTGATCGCGCCCATCAGCGACTACGTGGGCTACGCCAACCCCAACCAAGACGCGACGGCGCTGATGGACCCCAAAGTCAGCGGCAACCCCGGTATCTATCCCGGTGACGAAGTGATCAGCCACACCTTCGTTTCCGCCGACCTGCCGGAAGCCATCCAGCGCCTGATGACCCGGGAGTGGAACCGGGTCAAATCCGGCCAATGAATCCTTGTTTTGAAGAGCCTTTGCCATGTTGAAATTCTCTGCTCATGAATACCCTTATCCGTCCCAGCGCCAGAGCGTGTTCGCCCGGCGCGGCATGGTCGCGGCTTCCCAGCCTTTGGCTGCCCAGGCCGGCATCGAGATCATGCAAAAGGGCGGTAACGCCATTGATGCCGCCATCGCCACGGCGGCGGCGCTGACCGTGGTCGAACCCACCGGCTGCGGCCTGGGGGGCGACGCGTTTGCGTTGGTCTGGTGCAAGGGCCAGCTGCATGGCCTTAACGGCAACGGGCATGCGCCGGCGGCGGTGTCGATTGAGACGGTGAAGGCCGCCGGCCATGAACAGATGCCGCTGTATGGCTGGACCCCGGTGACAGTGCCGGGCTGCCCGTCGGCGTGGGCCGAGTTGTCGCAGCGTTTTGGCAAGCTGCCGTTTGCCGAACTGCTGCAACCGGCCATCAGTTTGGCGCGGGACGGGTTTCCGTTGTCGCCGGTGGTTGCCCATCAATGGCAGGTCGCCCTGGACGAGTTCACGCCCCATCGTGACCCGGTGTTGGAGGCGTGGTTCGAGACGTTCCTGATTGACGGCCGGGCGCCACGGGCCGGGGAGCTGTTCCGTAACCTGGCCCAGGCGAAGACCCTTGAAGAACTGGCCGCGACCCGCTGTGAAAGCCTGTATCGCGGTGCCCTGGCCGAGCGCCTGGACGCCCATTCCCGGGCTACCGGTGGCTACTTGCGGGCCACCGATCTCAACGGCTACCGGGCGCAGTGGGTGGAGCCGATCCACATCAATTATCGCGGGGTCGACGTGTGGGAAATCCCGCCGAGCGGGCAGGGGCTGGTGGCGCTGATGGCGCTGAAGATTCTGGAAGGGTTCAGCTTTGATCACCGTGACAGCCAGCAGACCTGGCATCGTCAGCTGGAGGCGATGAAGCTTGCCTACAGCGATGGCTTGCACTACATCACTGACCCGCTGCATATGCGGGTGGCGGTGGCGGATTTGCTCAGTGATGGGTACAGCTCCCGGCGGCGCGAGCAGATAGGGGAGCAGGCCCAGCCACCCAAGCCTGGTGATCCTCACGCCAGTGGCACGGTGTACCTGGCCACCGCCGATGCGGAAGGCAATATGGTTTCGTTTATCCAGAGCAATTACCACGGGTTTGGCTCCGGTGTGGTGTTGCCCGACAGTGGTATTGCGCTGCAGAACCGAGGGCAGGAGTTCAGCCTTGATCCGGGGCATGCCAATTGCCTGATGCCTGGGAAAAAGACGTTCCACACCATCATTCCTGGGTTCCTTACCCGGGATGGCCAGGCTCTCGGACCGTTTGGTGTGATGGGCGGGTATATGCAGCCTCAGGGGCATGTGCAGATGGTGATGAATCTGGTGGATTTCGGTCTTAATCCCCAGGCGGCCCTTGATGCACCGCGTTGGCAGTGGTTGGGGGAGATGAAGGTGGGCATCGAGCAGGGGGCGTCGCGGGATTTGGCCAATGCCCTGGCTCGGCGTGGGCATCAGGTGCAGATTGCCAGTGACCTGACGGACTTCGGGCGTGGGCAGATTATCCTGCGGGATCCAGTCAGTGGAGTGCTGTGTGGTGGGACCGAGCCCCGGGCGGATTCGCATATTGCGGTGTGGTAGGCGAAGGTGATCGTTCCCACGCTCTGCGTGGGAATGCCGCCTCGGACGCTCCGCGTCCCGCTGGCACCGCCGGACTGATGCCCCGCGCAATGGTGACGCGGAGCGTCACGGTATGCATTCCCACGCAGAGCGTGGGAACGATCAAAAAGCCAGAGCGAAAAAAGATCTGCTTTTCTGTGGGAGCTGGCTTGCCTGCGATGCAGACAACTCGGTTTTTCAGATACACCGAGGTGATGCCATCGCAGGCAAGCCAGCTCCCACATTTGGACCGTGCCCGCTTTAGCTTTTGATTTTGCTCTTCACACTCAAGCCGGCCGGTAGGCCGCTGTGCTCTTGATCTGCTTTTGATCTTGATCTTAGGCGCCCCGTTAAACCACGCTGGCCGAACGCAGGCTTTGGAGCGTGGGTAACCCGGCAGGACGCCGGGTTAGCCGCGCTGGGCCAAGGATGGCCCATCGCGGCGGCCCACGGTCCAAAGCCGGAGTGAGGGCACACCGAGCCTGGGCGAGGTGCCGAGTGGTGGGGCAAGAGCGTTTTTTACTTTTGCGCTTTTCAAAAGTGAGCCGCTGTAAGAGCGGAACCAATAGAGGCCATCACCCAAATAACGGATATGCCCCCGCCACGCATCCTCCCCCAGCGATAACGCCCCGACAGGCACTCCGCATGCCGGTCAGTAGCGAATCATCACCGACTTGAGCTCGGTGTAGTCCTCGATAAACGCCCCGCCAAACTCCCGCCCCACCCCCGAAGACTTGTTGCCGCCAAACGGCACCGCCGGGTCGAGCATCGTGTGCATATTCACCCACACCGTCCCCGCGTTGATCGCCGGCACCATGCGCAGGGCCTTGCTCAAATCGTTGGTCCAGAGGCTGGCGCTCAGGCCGTAAGGCGTGTTGTTCATCAACTCCAGCAGTTCTTCCTCAGTGTCGTAGGGGAAAAACGTCGCGATCGGACCGAAGGTTTCTTCGTTGAGCAGGGTGTCGTTGATCGTGTTGGCGAGAATCACCGTCGGCTCCACGTAGCAACCGGGCCCGGCGATCAGCTTGCCGCCGTGGACAATCGTATTGTTCTCGGCCCGCGCCGTGGCGAAAAACCCTTCGAGTTTCTGTTGGTGCTGACGGTTGGTCACCGGGCCGAACTCGGTGCGTTCGTCCAGCGGCGAACCGATGTTCAACTGGCCCAGGCGCTGCGCAAGCTTGTCCATGATCGCCTCGATCTGCGAGCGGTGGACGAAGAAGCGTTCAGCGGCCGCGCAGATTTGCCCGGAGTGCAGGAACCCGGCTTCGATGATCCCGTTGACCGCCTTGTCGAGGTCCACATCCCGCAGAAACCCGGCGGAGTTTTTACCGCCCAGTTCCAGGGTCGCCCGGGTCAACCCGGCGCCCATGGCGCTGCGGCCCACCGCGATGCCGGTGGGCACCGAGCCGGTGAACGAAACCTTGTCGGTGTCCGCATGCTCCACCAAGCCTTTGCCCACAAGGCCGCCACCGGTCAACACGTTCAGCACGCCTGCCGGCAGGCCGGCGTCGATGGCCAGTTCGGCGATGCGCAGGATGGTCAGCGGGGTGAACTCGCTGGGCTTGATGATGATGCTGCAACCGGTCACCAGCGCCGAGGCGAGTTTCCAGATGGCGATCATGGTCGAGAAATTCCACGGCACGATGCCCACCACCACGCCCACCGGTTCCCGCAGGGTGAACGCGGTGTAGCGTTCGCCCGCGAAGGAGGGCAGTGACGGGGTGATGGTCTCGCCGCTGATCTTGGTGGCCCAACCGGCGTAGTAACGCAGGAAATGCGCGGCCTGGTCCACCTCGAAGGCCCGGGAAATCTGGATGATCTTGCCCGACTGGCAGGTTTCGATCTGCGCCAGTTCTTCGCGGTGTTGCTCCAGCAGGTCGGCGAGTTTCAGCAGCACATTGCCGCGCATGGCTGGCGCGACCTGGGACCATTGTCGGAAGCCGCGCCGGGACGACTTCACGGCCGCGTCGATATCGGCAAGGTCGGCATCGGCCACGTGGGCGATCACTTCGCCGGTGGCCGGGTTGATCACCTCCAGGGTCTGGCTGGAGTGGCTCTGGACGTAGCCGCCGTCGATAAACAAGGCATGGTTTCGACGGAGGAAGGCCTGGACTTCAGGCAGCAGCGCAATATCGCTCATGGGAATTTCCTGCTCGCAAAAGCCCGAGGTTAACCAGCGCCGCCGGGCCAGGCTTGTCTGTGCCTGCCGGGCGATATGTCTGTGGCTGCCAGGCCTGTGGAAAGTGCAATCTTGGCTGTGGAAGGTACATTTTCCGGGGTGATCGCCGGCTCCATACTGGCCCCACATCCAGCGTCGTTCGTTGCTTTGGAACGCCAGCCGGACATCCAATAATAAGCAGGGCCGTCCATGAAAAAGCCAAACCCGCTCCTCGAAGACCTCAAGGCGATTCTGCCGACCATCGCTGCCAATGCCTTCCAGGCCGAGCAGGACCGCAAGGTTCCCGATGAGAACATTGCGCTGCTCAAGAGCATCGGCATGCACCGTGCCTTTCAACCCAAACCCTTTGGCGGCATGGAAATCTCGCTGCCGCAGTTTGCCGACTGCATCGCCTTGCTGGCCGGCGCCTGTGCCAGCACCGCCTGGGCCATGAGCCTGTTGTGCACCCACAGCCATCAACTGGCGCTGTTTTCCGCGAAGCTGCAGCAGGAAGTCTGGGGCGACAACCCGAACGCCACGGCCAGTAGCAGCATCGCGCCGTTTGGCCGCACTGAAGAGGTTGAAGGGGGTGTGCTGTTCAGCGGTGAAATGGGCTGGAGCAGCGGTTGCGATCACGCCGAGTGGGCGATTGTCGGTTTTCGTCGTAAAAACGCCGAAGGCACTCAGGATTACTGCTTCGCGGTGCTGCCGCGCAGCGATTATCAGATTCGTGATGACTGGTTCGCCGCCGGCATGAAGGGCAGCGGCACCAAGACCCTGATCATCGACAACGCGCGGGTGCCCGAACATCGCATCCAGAAAGCCAAGGACATGATGGAAGGCAAGTCCGCCGGTTTCGGTTTGTACCCTGACAGCAAGATTTTCTACTCGCCGTACCGTCCGTATTTCGCCAGCGGTTTCTCCACCGTCAGCCTGGGGGTGGCCGAGCGCATGCTTGAGGTGTTCCGCGAAAAAACCAAGACCCGCGTACGTGCCTACACCGGCGCGGCGGTGGGGGCTGCGACCCCGGCGTTGATGCGCCTGGCGGAGTCGACGCATCAGGTGGCCGCTGCCCGGGCGTTCCTGGAAAAGACCTGGCAGGAACACGCCGAACACAGCGAACAGCACCGTTACCCGAGCCGCGAGACCCTGGCGTTCTGGCGTACCAACCAGGCGTATGCCACCAAGATGTGCATTCAGGCGGTGGACCGCTTGTTCGAGGCCGCCGGTGGCAACGCGTGGTTCGAGCACAACGAAATGCAGCGCCTGTTCCGCGATTCCCATATGACCGGTGCTCATGCGTACACCGATTACGACGTGTGCGCGCAAATTCTGGGGCGTGAGCTGATGGGGCTTGAGCCTGATCCGAGCATGATTTGAAGCCGACCCGGCCATCACAATAATCAGGACTGCGCGTTGATGCAGTCCGGGAGTCTTGCATGTCTGATAACAGTTTCGACCCACGGGCCTTTCGCCGGGCCCTGGGCAACTTTGCCACCGGTGTCACGGTGGTCACCGCCGCTGATGCCAGCGGGCGCAAAGTGGGTGTCACCGCCAACAGCTTCAACTCGGTGTCCCTGGACCCGCCGCTGGTGTTGTGGAGCATCGACAAGCGCTCCAACAGCCACGAGGTGTTCGAGCAGGCCAGCCATTTTGCGGTCAACGTGCTGGCGGCGGATCAGATTGACCTGTCGAACAATTTTGCCCGGCCCAGGGACGATCGTTTTGCCGAAATCGAATTCGAGCCGGGCGAGGGCGGTTCGCCGGTCTTCGCTGATTGCTCGGCGCGATTTCACTGCGAGAAGTATCAGCAGGTGGACGGTGGTGATCACTGGATCATGATCGGCAAGGTGGTGGCTTTTGATGATTTTGGGCGTTCGCCGTTGCTCTATCACCAGGGCGCGTATGCGCGGATCGAGGAACGGCAACCGTAGGGCGAACACCTCTCTCGAGGATTGACGCCGCTTGAATGTGGGAGCTGGCTTGCCTGCGATAGCATCACCGCGGTGTCTCTGATGTACCGAGGTGCCTGCATCGCAGGCAAGCCAGCTCCCACATTTGATCTTCATTAGCTCATTGCATCTGCGCTAGAACGGCACCGCCACGGTGACTTGGCTATAGACATTGGTGCCATTGCCACCCGCCTGGTTGCCGCCGTTGCTCTCATCCTTGTTGGGCTTGTACAGGCCCAGCAGCGGCGTGACGATCAGGTGTTCGCTCACCGCCCACTCTGCGTACAGGTCCAGTTCGCGCCCATCGAGGTTGAGCATGCCGCCCTTGCTCAACGTCTTGTAGTCGAAGAACAGCGCGCCGACGGTCACGCTGTCCAGCGGCTTGACCTTCAGCGCCACGTGCTGCACCTCGGTGTTGGTATTGAACGGCCCTGAGTAATTGCCAGCCACTTCGCCCTGCACCCAAGTGCCATAGCCACGGTTGAAGCCCGAGAACATGGCATCCCAGTTTTTCGAATAGCGGCTGTAGCGGTAGGTCAGGTCCGGCGACCACGGCAGCGCGGCGAAGGTATAACCGGCCTCGGTGTACCAGGCTTTTTCCGGGCCAGCGTCCTTGTCCTGCCAGGCGTATTCAAAGGAAAAATGCGCGTTCTCGATCCCGGCATTGCCGGCGCCCCGCAGGCTGTAGAGGTTCATCCCGGCGCGCTGTTTTTGCAGGTCATTGGCATAACGATTATCGACGCTGATCCCATGGATATAGGTCAACCCCACGGTGCCCGGCGCGGCGGTGTAGTCCAGGGTGCCGGCGGCCATTTCGGTGTTGGCCTGGGCGCGGTTGTCGGACTTGATCCACATCACGCTGCCATGCACGCCGTCCTTGCCCCCCAGGCGTAACACGGCGGTTTGATCGAAGGCGTGGCGCGCGGCGATGTAGTACGCGCCGCCCCGGTTGAACTTGCCGTCATCCACGCCCTTGCCCAGGTTCGGGCCGTCGTCGTTGATGATGAAACCGTCGCCGAGCATGATGATCTGGCGGCCGAACGACAGGTCCACCCCATCCTTGCCCAGCGCCGGAAACAGTTCCCCCGAGCGCCAGCCAGCGAAGGCTTCGTCGAACTTGGTGGTGCGCTCGCTGCCGGTGGTCACGCCCGACGCATCACCCTCGCCCCAGGTGCCGGAGCTGACCAGGTTGGCCGTGCCATACAGGCTGCCCAGGGCACCGAAGCGCTGGTCAACGCTCAAGCCATACTTGATGAAACCTTCACGCCAGGTGGAACCGCCGGTAGTGCCGTCATAGTTTTTGCGGCTGTTGAACATGCCGTACACCGCGAGGAAATTGCCGGTGACCTTGGTGTCGTCATCGGCATACAGCTCAAACGCCTGGGCCGATGAGTCGATGACCATCAGCGCGATGCCCAGGCTGATGGCCCTGTACAGGTGACGGGTTTGTTGTGTGTGCTGCATTGTTATAGTCCCCAACAAGGTGAATTGAGGGAGCATTAGGGCGAGCGCCACCGCGCCAAGTCTTTCCTCTGCGTGCCGGATAATTGACCCTGGCCGCCAACGGCGGGACAGTGGCAGGCAGCAACAAAACCGGCGGCAGCCAGGAGCAAGACGATCAGCCAGGGCGGGGCGCAGAGTGCCAATACTTCTAAAAATCCGCTTCTTGAGGATCTGCACCATGTCGATCAACGACCGGCTCACCGAACACTTGAAACGCGGCACGGTGGGCTTTCCCACGGCGCTGGCGAGCACCATTGGCCTGATCATGGCCAGCCCGGTGATCCTCACCGCAACCATGGGGTTTGGCATAGGCGGCAGTGCCTTCGCGGTGGCCATGTTGATCGCGGTGGTGATGATGCTGGCCCAGGCGACCACCTTCGCCGAAGCCGCCTCGATCCTGCCCACCACCGGTTCGGTCTACGACTACATCAACTGCGGCATGGGCCGGTTCTTTGCGATCACCGGCACCTTGTCGGCGTACCTGATCGTGCATGTGTTTGCCGGCACCGCCGAGACGATCCTGTCCGGGGTGATGGCGCTGGTGAACTTCGAGCACCTCAACACCCTGGCGGAATCCGCCGGCGGTTCATGGTTGCTCGGGGTGGGCTTCGTGATTGTGTTCGGGGTGCTGAATGCGTTTGGTGTGAGCGCGTTCGGCCGGGCCGAGATCATCTTGACCTTCGGTATGTGGACCACCCTGATGGTATTCGGCGTACTGGGCCTGATCGCAGCCCCGGCGGTGCAGCTGGATGGCTGGTTCGGTGAATCCCTGGTGGGCACCGACCTGATCACCATCCTGTCGCTGGTGGGCATGGCGATGTTCATGTTCGTCGGTTGCGAGTTCGTCACCCCGCTGGCGCCGGACCTGCGCAACTCGGCCAAGGTGATGCCCAAGGCCATGGTGCTGGGGTTGCTGGGGGTGGCCACCTGCATGTTCATCTACGGCGCCGCCATGAAGCGCCAGGTGGAAAACGTATTGATCGACGCGGCGGGCGGGGTGCACCTGCTGGATACGCCGATGGCGATCCCTAAATTCGCCGAGCAGGTCATGGGCAGCATCGGCCCGATGTGGCTGGGCATCGGCTTCCTGTTTGCCGGTGCTGCGACCATCAACACCCTGATGGCCGGTGTGCCACGGATCCTGTACGGCATGGCGGTCGACGGCGCGTTGCCCAAGGTCTTCACCTACCTGCACCCGCGCTTCAAGACACCGCTGCTGTGCATCCTGGTGGCGATGCTGATTCCGTGCCTGCACGCGCTGTACCTGGGGGGCAACACCGACAACATCATGCACCTGGTATTGGCCGCCGTGTGTGCCTGGAGTTTTGCTTATCTGCTGGTGACATTGTCGGTGGTGATCCTGCGGATTCGCCGGCCGGATCTGCCTCGCGCCTACCGTTCGCCGTTCTTTCCGCTGCCGCAGATTCTGTCGAGCATCGGCATCCTGCTGGGCATGTGGTTTATCACGCCGCCGGGGATGAACCCTGCTGACATCTACATTCCCTTCGGCGTGATGCTCGGTTGCACGGCGGCGTACGCGCTGTTCTGGACCCTGGTGGTGCAGAAGGTCAATCCATTCAAGCCCGCCTCGGTGGAGGAGGTGTTAGCCAAGGAGTTCGCCCATGAGCCAGGTCAGCCGCACAACGGGTATATCAGCCATGCTGCAAAAACTGTCTGAGCTGTTCAGCGCCCGGCGCGCGCCTGCCGGTTATCGTCCCGGCGTTACGCTGGAACACCTGCGGCGCAACCTTGGCCTCGCCGGTTATGAGGTGTGCGGACCGACGACGGCCCGGGTGGCCCTGGACGAGCTCGGGTTGCAACTGGAGATCGTCGAGCGCACCGAATCGCAACTGTTGATGCACCTGGTCATGACCGAATTCGTACTGCGCCTGCCTGCCTCGCAGCGGGGCACGGCAAGCTTCGAACTGCACCACACCGGGGCCGTTCGACGCACTGGAATCCGCTGTCGGCAGCGCTCGGGAGACAAGGAAGTGTTAGGCGTTCTGCAAGCCGAGTTGCAGGAGGGCAGTGCGTTGTATCGCGCCTTGATGCCGCTGGACTTCAAGCGCCTGCGCATCGACCTGGTGGATCATCAGTGGTGCGTGCGGCTTGAGCATATGGGCGGCAGCGAGGTGGTCAATCGCATGCCGGCGTTCCGGCGCTATATCGCCTTGAGCAGCGATCAACGTGCCTGGCTGCTGGACGCCTTGAGCGGTTTTCAGCGCGCATTACAGGCCCACTGACCGCAGGATCTGGCATCAATAGTGCAACCACCTTGGCAGACACGTACTTGTTGCGCGCATATAGATAACATGTTAACTATTGCCCGACAAAAACAAAAAGCCAAGGTGGAAACTACCATGAGCATGCAACAGATTGGGCAAGACGGGCTGGACCGCTGGACCCGGGATCTGCGCGCGGTTTGCGGTCACTTCGACACAGAACTGGCCTTCAACCGCTCGTTGTTCATCGGTAATATCACCACCTTTTCCCGCGGCGGTTTGCCCCTGGCCAACTTGCGCACCAACGCCGGCCTGATCAAGCGCCCCAAAGCCCGCGCCGACCACGATGACGACCAGAACTGTTTCCTCGTCAGCCAGCGCAGCGGCTACTGCCAGATCACCCAAAACGGCCAGAGCGTGCAACTCGCCCCCGGCGAATTACTTTTGATGGACTCGGTGGGCTCCATCGACATCACCCCGTTCGGGCTGATCGAACATGCCTCACTGTCCTTGTCCCGCGCAGAGATGTGCAAACAGTTCGGCAACCAGCCCAAGACCTTCGGCAAAATCTCCTCAAGCAAAGCCTGCGGGCGCATGTTGCATGTGCTGATGGACCAACTGTGCAAAGACGCGTTGAACGGCGAAAGCGCGGTCGGCGAGGGGCAGGCGTTGCAGTCGGCGTTTATCTCGTTGCTGGGGTCGGCGTTTGAGCAGGAAGATGATGAGCGGGACGATTGTGGCGGGTTGCAGGGCAGCAATCTGCGCAGCTATGTGCAGAAGGTGATTGATGAGTCGTTAACCCAGCCAGGGTTGAGCCCGGTGGGGTTGGCGAGTCGGTTGAACATCTCGGTAAGGCATTTGTATCGGTTGTTTGAGGAACAGGATGACAGTGTGTGCCGGTATATCCAGCGGGCGCGGTTGAAGCGGAGTGCGGATGATCTGACCAACCCGTTTTTGCGCAGTGAGTCGATTACGTCGATTGCGTATAAGTGGGGGTTTACGGATTCGGCGCACTTTAGTCGGTCATTCAAGAAACAGTTCGAAGTTTCGCCGAAGGATTTTCGGGCTGGGCGGTTGCAGCAGGTGGGGTGAAGTTTTTGGGAAACGGACAGTACGAGGGAAGGGGGAGAACTTTATGAAAGTCAATCCCCTTTGCTGTTAGCCGCGTTAACGGTTTCTGATTACCTCAATCCTTTTTCGTGGCTTCTGCCTGATATCTTGTCAAACATTCGAGTAAAATTTTCATAAATTGACGTTGGTCGGAAATTTCGTCATCGAAGTACGTATCGAATAAGTAGAAGACGGAGTCGAAAGTTTCGTCAGTGTTCAGGTAGTGATTGAGTGTGTCTATATACCATTGCCGCTCTTCATTGTCGTATGACATGTATTCAGGTTTGGTTAGCTCGTCAAATAGCTCCGCGAGTTGTTTGTCGTCATTGACGTCTTTGGAAACTATCACCTCTTCTCGCTCGAGATCTTTAGTGTTTTCGATATTGTAGGTGAATAGCAGGCTTCGAATGATCGAAAGTTTAGGTTTTAATTTCATTTTTAAAAGTCCGCGTAAGCAGTTTTAGGGTTCCCATTTGCATCTAATATAACGACGGCTTTCCTTTGTTGGCCGTATTCAAGGCCATCCCTCTTGTATCCTTCTCCGATAATTTTCCCCATGTCCATTGGTTCGCGAGATGTACCTATGTTTGTATGCTTGAGTATAAGTTGCGCTCGATAAATAGCATTTAATTGATCTCGATGGCTAAGGAAATGAGTGGCGGCGGAAGGCGGTCTCGGTTGTCCTGCTCTCCTTCCTCTATCGTGGACTTCAACTATCCCGGTAGTAGGATTTTTAGCGGTCATTACCCTTTCGAGTTGAGACGCCAGCGTAGTCTGTGCTCCATGCTTTTCCAGAAAGTGTGCTCCCGGCGTTGCTTGTTCAAGTTCATCAAGACGGCGGTAAGCGTTCGCTTCCCCAAGCTCATCAATTCGTGCGCGTCGTTCAGCCTGTGTCAGACGAGGTGCAGCAGGCTGACCTTCATTGACCGTGGCGTTTTCGGCCGGATCCCCAACCCCAATATCCGGTTTACAACCGTTCGCACCCGGACAGGTATTCAACCCCAACGGATCCACCCACCCCGTCGGGTTGGGCACGTATTGGTATCCGTTCAGCCCACCCGCCAGCTTCACGGGATCGGGCGTCAGGTAGCGGCCAATGTCCGGATTGTAGTAGCGATGACGG
>NZ_JAAAFU010000059.1:36176-36983 GCF_019352905.1 Pseudomonas sp. Xaverov 83
AACGGCGTTGACGTCCAGCTTCGCGATTTGGCCGTAGGCGCGGTACTGCGCAGACCAGACGATTTCGCCGTCGGGGGCGGTGAGTTCTTGTGGGGTGCCTAAGTGGTCGAGTTGGTAGTGGAGGGGTTTTACGTCTTCCGGGCCGTAGCCCTTCAGCAGAACTAACGGGCGGAAGCTGTTGGGTTCGTGGAGGTAGCTCTGGTGGTGATCGGCGCTGTGTTCGGCGATCAGTGCGTCGCCTTGCCAGAAGAATTCGGTAGTTTGACCGTTCACGACTTTTGCGACGCGCCGATCAAAAGGATCGTAGCGGTAGCTGGCCTGGGTGCCGTCGGGTTGGGTGACGGCAATCAGCCGGTGCTGGCAGTCGTAGCGGTATTCGGTGACCAGTTGTTGAGCGCGGCCCCGGCGTTCGCGCAGGAGGTTGCCGAAGGCGTCGTAGTCGTAATGACGGTCGCCTTGCATCAACAAGCGGTTGCCTTTGACGACGCTGGGCCCGACTCGGTCTTGCATCAGCAGGTTGCCCGCCGGATCGTGGACGAAGCGTTCCTGCAGATCGTGCGAGTGGTTGGCGCGGGTCAGGCGGTCGAGTGGGTCGTAGTGGTAGTCGTGCTGGCCTTTACGGGGGTCGAGGATGCGGGTCAGGTTGCCGCGTTTGTCGTAGTCGTATTGGCGGCGCTGGTGGCGTTGTTCCTGTTGGGTGATGGCGTGGGCGTGCAGGCGGCCCTGGTCGTCGTAGTGGTAGTGGCTGAGGAGTTGGCCTTGCTGGCGTTGGTGCTCGCGGCCGGATTTGAACAGGTGCGAGGTGAG
>NZ_JAAAFU010000059.1:37119-75593 GCF_019352905.1 Pseudomonas sp. Xaverov 83
GGTGCCCCAGCCTTGGTGCTCGGCAGTGAGGCGGTTTTGCAGGTCGTATTCGTAGTGCAGCGGCCAGTGGCCGTCGTCGACGCTGAGGAGGTTGCCGAGGCGGTCGTAGGTGTAATTGACGCTGCTGCCGTCAGGCAGGGTTTTTCTTACGAGGCGCCCGGCCGCATCGCGCGCATAACCGGTAACCAGCTGACTACCATCGTCGCCGTACTCGGTCTTTTCCAGCAGGTGCCCGGCGAGGTCGTAGACGTAGGCAGTGCGGCGGCCATCAAACCCGGTTTCCTGCTGCATCAGGCCGTTGGCGTGGTACTCAAGCCGGTAGGTTTCCCCAACCTCATTTTCGATCTCGGTGAGTAACAACCGAACATTGTCATAGCGGTATTTGAGTTGCGTGCCGTCCGGATTAATCCGACGGCTGATCAGGTGCAGACCGTCGGCATACTCATAGCGCGTAACCCGGCCCAGCTCGTCGCGCTCGGCAGTGATTTTTCCGTAAGGGTTGTAGCTGAATTCGCGAGTGGCACCGCCCGGCTGAATCACTTTCAGCAAGCGACCTACGGCGTCCCACTGGTATTGGGTCAGCGCGCCATGCTCATCCTCGTAAGCAACCTGCCGCCCCAGGTCGTCATAGCGATAACGCCGCACTCCGCCATTCGCCAGCTTCTCCTCAATGAGCTGACCACGCTCGTTCCAGATCAGCCGCTGGCTGCTGTTATCCGGATACCAGACGCCGCTGAGCTTTCCGTGTCGGGTGTAGGTGTATTCGGTGTAATTGCCGTCCGGATCAGTCTTACGGGTGATATCGCCTTGATCGTTACGTTGGTACTTCCAAACCGCGTCACCACGGCGTACAACCCGCACGAACCCGTTGTCATGCTCGTAGGTCGTCGGCGCATCGTCCCCGGGAAACAGCGCAATCAACCGACCGGCTTCGTCGTACTGATACGCCGTCACCGCCCCCAGCGGGTCCTGCTCGACCGTCAGCCGGCCTTTTTCATCGTAGGATTTGAAGTGCTGCGCGCCGTCCGGATCGATCCGCTGCACCAACCGTGCGCGCTGGTCGTGAACGTAGACTTCCTGGCTGCCATCGGCGTTGTGTACGGTGACAGTGCCGTTGTCGTCCCACACATACCGCGTGTCCATCTGCGAAAAGCTGGCCCAGTGGCGGACACACCTTGCAGCCTTGCCAGACCGTTCCCACTCCCAGAAGAAACTCGCCCCACCGGCCAGTTCCCGCTCCAGGATCACCTGTTGATCGTCGTAGCGATAACGTTCGCTTTCGCCGACAGCGTTGGTCGCTTCGATCAACCGCCACGCATCGTCATACTTGTAGGCAACAACGTTCTGCTCAGTAACCCAGCCGAGTTCCCGCTGCACTTGATAGTCGACCGCAACGATGTGTCCACGGTCATACCGCAGCAGCAATCCTTGGCCGACATGGTTATCGATCCGCTGAATTCGTCCGGAATAGTCTCGGGAAATGCGCAGCCGGTTGTCATACGCGTCGCTGATCGACGTCAGCACACCGTTGCGGAAATGGTAGAAAAGCGACGCCTGAGCCAGCACCAGTTCATCGGGCAACGAGCCCAGATAAATCGCCGCTTCCGCCAGGCTATTGGTGATGGCTGGCCGCGCGGCAGAGGGCAGGGGAAACGTGGTGCTGCGGTTTTCGTGATCGGTCCACACCACCGATTCGCCGCTCACCACCAATCGCTGCGCCAGCGAATGACTCCAGCCAAATCCCAAGCCGCAATCCAACTCCACGGCACTGCTGCGATACAACCGCGTCCAGGCAAACGGCAGCACACCTTCCAACGAGCCGTCAGTGAGGGTCAGTAGCTCCTCACCAGTAACCATCGAAACCGGGCAGCCATTGGTTGCGGTCTTATCTGCGGGAGCGGTCGCGTCACCTCCGGGGTTCTTCGCAGAAGCAGGCACATCATCCACAGGCTCCTGCTTCACCAGCGTCGTGCGAGCCGTCGGCTCCCGCACCATCGGCGCCGGATTCGAAACCTGATCTGGACCAACCTTCAACGGCACCGCCGCAGCCTTCACCGGCACGGCATGACTCTGAAGCGATAACGGCTTAAGCACCTCCGCATGCCCATCCAACGGGGCCGTACCACCCAGCTTGGCAATCTGCTCCAACCACTCCCGTGCCTGCCCGGACTTGACCTTGCCCAGCACCTGCGCACCCAGGCGCACCGCCACACCCATGCCACCGGTAGCCCACAGTAACAGCAGGTTGAGCAGCACCTCGGTGGTGATTTCCCCGAGCAACTCAAGCATGTAATGCGGTGGCAGCATGCGCATCCAACTGACCATTGCGGACAGGTAGATGAACAGCAGTGGCTCATCGCTGAGGATCAACAACCCTTTGGCAATCGCCTCATTACTGAGCTGCAGCAGCGCTTCAAGCTCGGCCTGGGAGAGGTACTGCAGCAACTTTTCGCTGTTGGGCCTGATATCCGCCAGCCACTGGTAGAGTTGCGCAATACCGTCCCACAGACCGTAAAGCACGTTGCCAAACCCTTGCGCGTACGCCAGTTGCAGCGAGGTGTAGCGATCGACAAAGCCAGCCTTGGAATAGCTCTCCCATATCGGCCTGAACGTGCTCGTCCACTCGCCACGCAAGCGGCCTTCCAGCGAGCTGATCTCGGACTGATAGGAGGCATACAGCGCCTTGACGTGGTCCCTGGAAACGTTGGGGTAAAAGCTGACCCGGTACTGCCGGTCGACGGTGCACTCGGTGACTTCGAGAATGCCGCTGGGGCCGATGGTTTTGTGGATGGGGTCGCCGAGGGGGCCACCGTCTTGCGCGACTTCCTGCAGCATCACCGGCGTATTACCGATGGGCACGAACCGCGAGCTCTGGAACATATGCACCAGCTTCAACGACGCGTTGGCTTTGCAGGTCGCGACGGTGCTGCTGGGATAAAGAGACCGGGTGATGGGCGCAACCAGCGCAACTTCATCCCCCACCTTGAACACCTGCTCGACATCCAGCGCCGAGAAGCTCCAGAAGCTCTCGGCCCAGGCGTCGTAGGTGTTCAGGCAGTGTGTGAAGTCGTTGAGAACCCCATCGACGTCGCGTGTCTTCGGGTCCATCGCCGCCACGACCAGAAAGCCTATGGCGGGAATCAAGAGGCAGCCCCTTCGGGCTGGGTGTTAATCGAAAATGACATCGGCGTTCCCTCGCACTGTGTGATCAGGCGAGGGACTTTGCAGCGGTTCTCGAGGCGGGGGAGTAGAGGTTATCTGGCCGTTCGGTAGGACGTTTCGTTAAACCTCCGGCAAGGTCGAGCCGCCGTCCACCACCAGCGTTTGCCCGGTGATGTAACCCGCCAGGTCCGATGCCAGAAACAGCATCGCCCCGGCAATATCCGACGGCGCACCCAGGCGTCCCAGCGGCACCCGGCTGGCGATCTGTGTGTTCACCTGGTCATCCCCCAGGTTGCCCATGGCCTGCGTGGCGATCATGCCGGGTTCCACCCCGTTGATTCGCACATTCAAGCTGGCCAGCTCCAGCGCGGCATTGCGAATGAAACCGTTAACCCCGGCCTTCGACGCCGCATAGTGACTCAGGCCCGGAAATGCCACCCTCGGCCCAGTGACTGAAGATGTGACCAGCACGCAGCCCCGACCCTGGCGACGGAACATCGGCAACGCCGCCTGGGTCAGCCAGAACAACGCCGAGAGATTGACCGCCAAGGTGCGGTCGAGCATCGCCGGAGTGATTTCGGCAAAGGGCGTCAGCGGAAAATACCCGGCGTTATGCACCAGAATATCCAGCCGCCCCCAACCTTGTTCCACCCCTGCAATCAGCGCGAAAACCGCAGCCGCATCCGCCAGATCCACAGTCACCGCTTCCACCTGGGCGCCGCGCCCGCACAGCTCCAGCGCGAGTGTGTGGGCCAGTTGCAGATCGGCGATCATCACCCGCGCACCCCGCAGGGCGAAGGCTTCGACGATGGCCCGGCCAATGCCCTGGGCGCCACCTGTGACCAATACGTTGCGGCCAGTGAAGTCCAGGTCTTCATTCATCACGTTGCTCCAGATGCGCATAGGCCAACGTCGGCACATCGACGATGCTCGCCCCCCCGTCCGCCACCAGCGTGGCCCCGGTAATGATCGATGCTTCACTGGAGGCCAGGAAGCGGCACACCCTGGCGATTTCTTCAGCACTGGCGGGCCGGCGCAACGGCACATCGGCGCACACACGGTCATAGGCGCGTTGCAGCGTCTCACCGTGAAAATCCATCAACGGCTGCATTTCTTCATCCGCCATCGGCGTGCGCACCCAGCCCGGGCACACCGCGTTCACCCGCACCCCGCGCGGGCCGTAATCCCGGGCCAGCGAACGGTTGAGTCCAAGCAACGCATGTTTGGCCGTGGTGTAGCCGCACACCTCGGGCCCGGCAGCCAGTGAGGCAATCGAACCCATCAACACGATGTTGCCGGCACTTTCCAGCAGCAGCGGCAGGCACGCACGCGCGCTGTAGAACGCGCTGTCGAGGTTGCTGCGCAGCGCTGCTTCCCAGGTCTGCGGGTTAGTATCGGTGGCGCTGCCCAGGCCGTGGCCGCCCGCACAGGCCAGCAGCACATCAAGACGCCCATAGCGCTGGCGAATCTGCGCGATAAAACCGTCCCAGGTCTGCGGGCAGGCTGCATCACCCACCAGCACCACCCCGCCGGTTTCCCGCGCGACCTGCTCCAGCGGCTCGCGACGACGGCCGATCAGCACCACATGCGCACCCTCGGCGGCGTACAGCCGGGCGCACGCGGCACCGATGCCCGTGCCGGCCCCGGTGATCACAATCGTGCGCGGCTCAGTCATCGGGATGCTCCGTGCGATTGAGCACCTGGCAGTAGGAGCTGATGGGGAAGTTCGACAGCTCATCGAAAGCCGCCCCGGCGTAGCCGAAGATCTTGCCGTCGCTGCGGTGCTGTTGCAGGTCGATCAGCACCAGGCCGAGGGTGGGGATGATTTTTTCGCGCCAGACGAACAGGTACAGCTGGTCGGCGATCTTGTAGTAATCGCAGCGGTCGGTGTCGCAAAGGCCTTGCTCGACGCCCTTGAGGCATTGCCAGGCGTAGAACTGGTGGTTGAGGTAGATGTGCTCGTAGACCTCGCTCGGGCTGTAGCGGTACTGGTTGCGCAGGCCGGTCAGTTCGGTGGTGGGCGCGTGGGGGCACTGGCCGGCTTGCCAGGGGCGGTCGAGACTGCCGTGGAGGAATTCCACTTCCACCGAGGTCAGCGGCTTGCCGGCCAGGGCGCGGCTGTAGAGGCCTTCGCGGGTTTGTTCCTGGGTGGGCATGCGCCCGAGTACGGCGGTGAACGAGGCGCTGACGCTGTCGAGCACCAGGCTGACCGACCAGGCTTGGGCGCCTTCGCGCTTGATGAAATCCACCAGGTATAGGCCGGGGCGCACCGAGGTCGCGCGGTAGGTTGCGCTGCCGCTGGAGTGACCGTCGGCCGCGACCCAGGACAGGCTGTTGCGCTCGAAGCGATGCTCGATCTGCCAGCCATTGGCGAAGTACAGCGTAAAGGTCTTGCCGCTCAGGTCCGCCAGGTTTGGCAGGATGAACGCCTCGGGGGCGAAGCCGTCGGCCAGGGCGCCCACGGTGATCCAGTCAGAAGGGGTGGTCATTTGCGATGCTCCGGTTGGGTGGGTGAACACCTCGGATCATCACTCCCGGGAGCAGGCCCGGGTATCAACCGGATGGTTGAGGCAGGCTACAGAAACAGGCTGCCCACCAGCTCGGTGCGGCTGCTGACGCCGGTCTTGCGAAACAGGTTGATCAGGTGGGTCTTGATGGTGGGCAGGCCGACGTCCAGCTCTCGGGCCAACTGTTTGTTGCTGGCGCCCTGGCGCAACAACAGGGCGATCTGGCGCTCCTTGGGCGTGAGGTCGGTCAATGCATCTTCAGCGGGCTGCATATTCGCCACGGCCAGCTGCAACAAGGTTTGCAGGGCGTTCAACTGAGCCAGTTGCTCGCCGGTAAAGGCGCCTTGATCGGCGGTGCGCAACAACGAAATCGCCGCCTGGGGTTGGCCGTCACGCTGGGCGAGGATCTCCACCACATCCACCACGCCATAGCGCCGCAGAAAATCCCCATAGCGCCGGGTATCCCGCGCCGGCTGGCGGGCCATGGCAAAGCCCAGCGGCACCACCGCCAGGCCACTGGACAGGCAGTTGCGCGGTTGCAACGGGTCGAATTGGCGATAGTTGTCGAGGTAGTCGCGGTGCATTTCGCCGCTCATGCCGTGCAACTGGAAATCCCGGGCTTGCAGCTGGCGGTCGACGCAATAGAACGCGGCCTGGCTGACCGGAATCAAGCGGGTGAAAGCCTGCAGGCACTGGCCGGCGACTTCGTGGGCGGGGAGAGCGTGCATGGGGACACCTGCGCCAAAAGGCTGCCGACGAGTGCCGGCAGCCGGGGTTATCACACCACGGCGAAGTAGTGTTTGACGAAACTTTCGCTGACCACTTCCCACAGCACCGGGGTGCCCTTGGTCACGAACCAGCTGTCGCCGGCCTTGTAGCGGGTGCTCTGGCCGGTGGATTCGTCGGTGAGTACCACTTCGCCGGTGACCACGGTGGCCTGTTCGGCGAAGGGATAGACCATGCGGAACTTGCCTTGGGTGGTGCCGAAATAGGCGCTGCTGACCGGGTCGGTGGGGGCACCGAAAGTCATTTTGCCGAAGGCCCGGACCTCCCCTTCGAGGATGGTCGAACCGAGGTCGGCGACGGTGCCCCAGGCGTCGAGTTCGGATAGCTGGATGTCTTTCTTGAGGGTAACGAGGGTCATGGCAGTTGCTCCTGATGATGAAAGATAGGGGGCGATGGGGGCGCTGGCGTCCTGGATGAACGCGGCGCCCTTGGGTTTTTCGCGAGCAAGCTCGCTCCTACAGGTGTCAGGTGTGGGATTTAGCGGCGGCCGTTCCAATAACCGGAGAGCTGGTGCCAGGACTTGCCGGCGGTGAGCAGCAGCGGGCGGATCGCGTCCTTGCCGATGATGGTCGGGCGGTGGATCGAGCTGACCAGGTCATACCGCGCCGAGCCTTCGCTCATGCCTTCGGCCAGCACCTTGCAGATGATGTGGCTCGGCGTCACGCCGAAGCCCGAATAGCCCTGCACATAGAACGCGTTGCTGCGCCCGGGCAGGGTGCCGATCTGCGGGAACAGGTTCGGGCTGCAGGCCATCGGGCCGCCCCAGGCCAGGTCGATCTTCACGTCCTTGAGGTACGGGAAGATCTTCAGCATCAGGTTGCGGTTCCAGGCTTTCAAATCGCCGGGAATGTGCTCCACCAACGGTGTGGCGGCGCCGAACAGCAGGCGGTTTTCGTGGGTGACGCGGTAGTAGTCGATCACCGGGCGAATGTCGCTGTAGGCCCCGCGAATCGGGCTGATACGGTTGATCAGTTCTTCGGACAACGGCTCGGTCATCATTTGGAACGCGTAGGTGTTGATGGTCGAGCGGTGCAGTTCCGGTTCCAGCTTGTTGAGGAAACTGTCGCAGGCCCACAGCAGCTTGCTGGCCTTGACCGAACCGCGACCGGTGCGCACGGTGATGCGTTCGCCGTAGCTGACTTCCAGCGCCGGGCTGTTCTCGAAAATCTGCACGCCGTGGCCGGCCAGGGCCTTGGCCTCGCCCAGCAGCAGGTTCAACGAGTGCACATGCCCGCCGCCCATGTGCAGCAGGGCGCTGCTGTAGGCGTCGGAGCCGATAATCTGCTTCACGTCGGAACCGCCAAGGAAGCGGATCTCATGCTGGGTGTTGATGGACTTGAAGTCTTTTTCCCAGGCGCGCAGGGTCTTTTCCTGGCGGGCGTTGAAGCCCATGTAGCCGTAGCCATGGCAGAAATCGGCATCGATGTCGTACTTGGCGATGCGATTCTTGATGATGTCGGCGCCCAGGTCGCTGATCTCGAAGATCTGGCGCAGGCCGTCTTCACCCACGTCCTTCTTGATCTTTTCCAGGTCGTGGCCGATGCCGGCCATGATCTGCCCACCGTTGCGCCCGGTGCCGCCAAAACCCAGGTAACGCGCTTCCAGCACGACGATGTTGGTGATGCCTTTTTCGGCGAGTTCCAGGGCGGTGTTGATCCCGGAAAAGCCGCCACCGATGATCACCACGTCGGCTTCCACGTCCTGTTCCAGGGTGGGGAAGCTGAGGTTGTATTTCTTGGTCGCCGTGTAATAGGTCGGCGTTTCGATATTGATCATTGCGCTGCCTGACAGTGAAGAGCTAATGAGTGTATTAAGGCCGTTGGCGCGCGGGATGTCTTGATTCTGTGTGCCGCCGGTTTTGATCCTGCGCGCCAGAGCCTTCGCCGGCTTCACAAGTTATAGCGTGCGGCGGGGAGGAGAGTGTTAGAGTTTCGTTAAAACATTAACTAAATCTATCGTGACCCTGAGCCTATGTTGAAACCCAGACAATCCCTGACCTTGACCCTGTTGCAGGCCCGTGAAGCGGCCATGAGTTTTTTCCGGCCGTCGCTGAATGAGCATGGGCTGACCGAACAGCAATGGCGGGTTATTCGAATTCTCAGCCAGCATGACGAGCTGGAGATTTACCAACTGGCGGAACTGGCGTGCATTCTCAAACCGAGCATGACCGGCGTGCTGGTGCGTATGGAAGCGGCCGGGATGGTGCACCGGCGCAAGGCCGAGCAGGATCAGCGGCGGGTGCTGGTGACGCTGGCGGAGAAGGGCAAGGCCAGTTTCGAGTCGATGAGCCAGTGTATGGAGGAGAATTATCAGCGGTTGCAGGAGCAGTTTGGGGAGGAGAAGTTGCAGGTGTTGCTGGGGTTGCTGGATGAGTTGAAAACCATCAAGCGTTGAATCACGGTAGATGAGTAACAGGTGATCAAAATGTGGGAGCTGGCTTGCCTGCGATGCAGGCGCCTGGGGGTGTCAGGTACACCGAGGTGATGCTATCGCAGGCAAGCCAGCTCCCACAGTTGATCTCTGTTGTTTGACGGGGTTAGTACACGCCGCCGGTAGTGGCTGGTGCCGCAGTGTCTTTGAACTTCGCAGCCAACCCCTGCAACCCGCGCATCAACACCGTCGTATCCACCCCCACCGCCACAAACACCGCCCCCAACTCGATATACCGCCGCGCCAGTTTCTCATCCGCACTCAAGATCCCCGCCGCCTTGCCAGCCTGTTGAATCCTGACGATGGCGTCCTCAATCGCCGCCTGCACCTCGGGATGCCCGGGATTCCCCCGATGCCCCATGGCCGCACTCAAATCCGCCGGCCCGATAAACACTCCGTCCACCCCTTCAACCGCCGCAATCGCGTCCAGGTTGTCCAGGCCTTCACGGTTCTCGATCTGCACCAGCAGGCACATCTGCGCATCCGCTTCATCCAGGTAACCCGGAATGCTGTTCCAGCGCGAAGCCCGTGCCAGTGCACTGCCAACGCCCCGTACGCCAAAGGGCGGATAACGCACGGCCCGCACTAACTGCTGAGCCTGTTCTGCCGTCTCCACCATCGGCACCAACAGCGTCTGCACGCCGATATCCAGCACCTGCTTGATCAAAGCCGTATCGCCGATCACTGGGCGAATAACCGGTTGGCTGTCATAAGCCGCGACGGCCTGCAACTGGCCGAGCATACCGCGCAGATCATTGGGCGCGTGCTCGCCGTCGATCAGCAGCCAGTCGAACCCGGCATTCGCCGCCAGTTCGGCGCAATAGGCGTCAGCCAAACCGAGCCACAGGCCGATCTGGGTTTCGCCACGTTGCAGGCGCTGCTTGAAGCGGTTGATGGGCATGTCCATGAATTAGTCCTCCAGTTGTCAGACAAAGCGGCAGGAGATGGAACCGAGCATGTCGTAGTCGACATGGAAGGTGTCGCCCGGATTCGCCGCCACCGGGCGGGTAAACGAGCCGCCGAGGATGATCTGGCCGGGTTGCAAGGTGACGTCGTACGGCGCCAGTTTGTTCGCCAACCACGCCACGCCCTTGGCCGGGTGGTTGAGCACGGCAGCCGACACCCCGGACTCCTCGATCACCCCGTTGCGGTACAACACCGCCGGCACCTTGCGCAGGTCGATCTCGGTGGGGCGTACGGCGCGGCCGCCCATCACCACGCCGGCGTTGGCGGCGTTGTCGGAGATGGTGTCGAACACCTTGCGCGTGGCGTTGGTGTGCGGGTCGATCTGCTGGATACGGGCGTCGATGATTTCCAGGGCCGGGATCACCCATTCGGTGGCGTCCAGCACGTTGAAGATCGTGCAGTTCGGCCCCTTGAGCGGCTTGCCGAGGATGAACGCCAGCTCCACTTCCACCCTTGGCACGATGAAACGCTCGAACGGAATATCGGTGCCTTCGTCGAAGAACATGTCATCGAGCAGGGCGCCGTAATCCGGCTCGGTGATGTTCGACGACACCTGCATCGCCCGGGACGTTAGGCCGATCTTGTGCCCGACCAGCTTGCGCCCGTCCTTGATTTTCTGTGCCACCCAGGCGCGCTGGATGGCGTAGGCGTCTTCAATCGTGATGTTCGGGTGTTCCAGGGAAAACTGGCGCACCTGTTCACGGGAACGCTCAGCCTGGTCGAGGCGGGCGGCGGCTTGCTGGATGTGGGCTTGATCAAGCATGACGAAATCTCTACTGGGGATTGACGATGGCAGCGTGGGTGCGCAGCACCAGCAGGCCGCCGAGGGCGATAAGCAGCGCCAGCACATACAAGGCCAGGCTCGCGCTTTGGGTGGTGTCGCGCATCCAGCCGATCAGGTAGGGCGCGAGGAACGAGGCGATACTGCCGAACGAGCTGATCAGCGCGATGCCGGCCGCCTGGGTGCTGTTGGACAGGAACGCCGGCGGCAGTTGCCAGAACATCGGCAGCGCAGCGCTGGCGCCCATGCCGGCCAGGATCAGACCGCCCAGCACCAGGGTCGGATTGGTGGGGGAGAGCCCGGCCACTGCGATGCCGATGGCCGACATCAACAACGGCACGCACAGGTGCCAGCGGCGTTCGCGGTTGCGGTCGGATGAACGCCCGCAGCCGATCATGAAGAAGCACCCGGCCAGGTACGGCACGGCGCTCAGCAGGCCAACCTGGCTGTCGCGGCCGATGCCGGCGCCGTGGATCAGGGTGGGCATCCAGAACGCCAGGGTGTTCACCGCCAGCATCACCGCGAAGTACACCGCCACCAGCAGCCACACCTGCGGGTCACGCACGATGCCGCCAAAGGAGGTAATGGATTTGCGCTGTTCTTCACTGCTCAGTTGCTCGCGCAGCTGTTGCTTCTGTGCCGGTTCCAGCCACTTCACGGTTTCGAAGCTGTCGGGCAGGTATTTCAGAACCACCAGACCGAGCAGCACCACCGGGGCGCCTTCGATCAGGAACATCCACTGCCAGCCCCGCAGTCCGCCGAAATCATGGAAATGCTCCAGGATCGCACCGGACAACGGCCCGCCGACCACACCGGCCATGGGCACGGCAATCGCAAACAGTGCAGTGACTTGCGCCCGGCGCCGGGCCGGGTACCAGCGGTTGAGAAACACCAGGATCCCCGGGAAGAAGCCGGCTTCCGCGACCCCCAGCAAAAAGCGCAACACGTAGAAACCGGTAGAGCTTTCGATCCACAGCATGCTGGTGGACAGCACGCCCCACACCACCATCAGGCAGGCGATCCAGCGCCGTGGCCCGACCCGGTCCAGGGCCATGTTGCTCGGCACGCCGAACAGCGCGTAGGCGATGAAAAACAGGCCGGCACCGAGGCCGTACACCGTGTCGCTGAAGTGCAGGTCGGTACTCATCTGCATCTTGGCGAAGCCGATGTTGATCCGGTCCAGGTGGGCAAACAGGTAGCAGATCAGCAGCAACGGCATCAGTCGCCAGGTGACGATGCTGTGGGTGCGCTGATGTTCGATCAGGGTGGTGCTGTCGGCGGTATTGGCTGTGCTCATGATGTTGTTCTTTTTTGTTTGAGTGCCATGGGCGGAAAGGTGGGCTGTGGTCAGCCCGCCTGGTTCTTCAGGAATGCGTGCACGTTGTTCTGCTTGAAATTCAGCTCGGGGTGCAGCTCGATCATCTCGAACGACAACGCCAGCAGCCGTTGGGATTGCAGCTCGGCGAAGTGTTCGGTGATGACCTTGAACAGGGCTTCGGCGATCGTCTTGCGGGTTTCCAGGTCGCGCCCGTGGCCGACCTTGAGGGTCATGTGGACGAAGGCGTAGTCATGCTTGCCGTTGGCCATGCGCCAGGTGTCCAGGCGCACCCCGCGACTGCGAATGCCCCCCAGGGGAAACACGCCGCTGTCGCCCAGCACGGCGTGAACCTGCTCGAACAAAACGGGCAGGTTGGCTTGCTGTTCGAGGTTGTCGGTGTATTCGGCGATGAAGTGCGGCATGTGTATCTCCTCTTAAGGTGAGGTGCGGCGAATGCCTTGTGGGAGCTGGCTTGCCTGCGATGGCTTCAACTCGGTGAGACAGATACACCGAGGTGCCTGCATCGCAGGCAAGCCAGCTCCTACAGGTGATTTTTACCAAGGCTCATAAAGGGAAAATGGCATTGATCTGGCCGGTGCCCGAGCTGCCGAATGGCTGGGTGATGATCTCGGCCGGCTGGTTGTAGTCCGGCCCGCCCAGCAGTCCCAGGAGCATCGCGGTGTCGTGCATCTTGCCTTCGCCGAAGCAGTGCTCGGCGTAGTCCGGAAGCATTGCGCAGAACTCCTTGAAGCGGCCCTGCTTCCACATTTCCACCACGTGCAGGTCCATCTGTTTGTCGAATTCACGGGTCCAGTTGTGGATGTTGGCTTCGGCTTCGCGGTCGTCGGAGAAACGGTGGGAGAGGGAACCCGAGGCCAGCACGAGGACCTTGCGGTCGCTTTTCTCGATGGCCCGGCGCACGGCGGCGCCAAACGCGAAGCTGTCTTCCAGCCGGTGCCAGGCGCACCAGGCGGCGATGGAGATCACGTCGAACTTCTGCTCGTCCGGCACGCCCATGTGCATGTAGCGCATCGGCACCAAGGTGCCGTATTCCAGCTCCAGGCTCGGGATGTTGTGGGCCATGGTGCGCACGCCGGCCAGGTTGGCCTCGGCGGCGATCAACTCGCCCAGCTCCGGGCAGCCCGGGTACTCGTACTCCATGTTCTTGATGAAGTGCGGCAGCTCGTTGCTGGTGTAGGTGCCCTTGAAATGCTCGCCACAGTTGACGTGATAGCCGCTGTTGACCAGCCAGTGCACGTCGAACACCACGGCGGTGTCGGCCCCCAGCTCACGGGCGCGCCGCCCGATTTCCTTGTGCCCGGCGATGGCTGCTTCGCGGCAACCGTGGTGCTTGCCGGGCAGTTCCGACAGGTACATCGAGGGAACGTGGCAGATCTTCGCGGCCAGGACGACTTCGCCCATGATGATTCTCCTGAATAATTGTTTTTGTCTTGGAAGCGTGTTGTCAAAGATCAAATGTGGGAGCTGTCGAGCCCCAGCGAGGCAGCGATGGGATCACCGCGCTGTATCTGGCAGACCGTAGCGCCTGCATCGCAGCCTCGCTGGAGCTCGACAGCTCCTACAGGGATCGCTCAAACACCCCAGCGCGGGATGTGATGGCTGCCCATGGAAATGCACACGTTCTTGATCTCGGCGAACACTTCGAAGCTGTATTGGCCGCCTTCACGGCCGGTGCCGGAACCTTTTACCCCACCAAACGGCTGGCGCAAGTCCCGCACGTTCTGGCTGTTGATGAACACCATGCCGGCTTCGATGCCGTAGGCCAGACGATGCGCCTTGCCGATGTCCTGGGTCCAGATGTACGACGCCAGGCCGTACTCGGTGTCGTTGGCCAGTTGCAGCGCTTCGGCTTCGTCCTTGAACGGGATCAGGCACACCACCGGGCCGAAGATCTCTTCCTGGGCGATGCGCATCTGGTTGTTCACATCGGCAAACACCGTGGGCTGGATAAACTGCCCGCGGCTCAAGTGCGCCGGCAGGTTGGCCGGGCGTTCCAGGCCGCCGGCCAGCAGGGTGGCGCCTTCCTCGAGGCCAATCTTGATGTAGCCGGTGACCTTGTCATAGTGGGCCTGGGTGATCATCGAGCCGACCTGGGTCTTCGGGTCCTGTGGGTCGCCGACGATCAGGCGCTTGGCGCGGGCGGCAAATTCGGCGACGAATTGCGGGTACACGCTCTCCTGAATGAAGATCCGGCTGCCGGCGGTGCAGCGTTCACCGTTGAGCGAGAAGATGGTGAACAGTGCCGCGTCGAGGGCGCGGTCCAGGTCGGCGTCTTCAAAGATCAGCACCGGCGACTTGCCGCCCAGTTCCATGGAGTACTTTTTCAACCCGGCGGTCTGCATGATTTTCTTGCCGGTAGCGGTGCCCCCGGTGAAGGAAATCGCTCGCACGTCCTGGTGGCGCACCAGTGCATCACCGGCGGTGGCGCCGTAGCCCTGGATTACGTTCAGCACGCCGTTGGGGATCCCGGCTTCGACCGCCAGGCGTCCCAGTTCATTGGCCGTCAGCGGCGACAGCTCGGACATTTTCAGCACCGCAGTATTACCCAGCGCCAGGCACGGCGCAGTCTTCCAGGTGGCGGTCATGAACGGCACGTTCCATGGCGACACCAACGCACACACACCCACCGGCTGGTAAAGCGTGTAGTTGAGCATCTGGTCGTCCACCGGGTAACTGTGGCCGTCCATGCGGGTGCAGACTTCGGCGAAGAAATCGAAGTTGTGAGACGCCCGTGGAATCAGCACGTTCCTGGTCTGGTGGATCGGCAGGCCGGTGTCGAGGGTTTCCAGCTCGGCCAGGTGCGGCACGTTCTGTTCGATCAGCTCACCGAGCTTGCGCATCAAGCGGGCACGTTCCTTGGCCGGTGTGCCTGCCCACTTCGGAAAGGCTTCCTTGGCTGCTGCAACGGCCTGCGCCACTTCCTCGGCACCGCCGCTGGCCACTTCACCGATGGCTTCGCCGGTGGCCGGGTTGTAGTTGATGAAGGTGTCTTTGCTTTCGACCTCACGGCCGTTGATCCAGTGTTTGATCATGTTGCTCAAGCCTCTTTCCGGACGGAGAAGAATTCCGCCTCGCTGATAATTCGGTTAACCAGGCGGCCGACGCCTTCCACTTCCACGATCACTTCATCTCCCGGCACCACATCGGCCAGGCCTTCCGGCGTGCCGGTGGCGATCATGTCGCCGGGCTGCAGGGTCATGAAGCTGGACAGGTATTCGATCAAATACGGGATGTCGAAAATCATGTCCTTGGTGCTGCCTTCCTGGCGCAGTTCACCGTTGATCCAGGTGCGCAGCTTCAGATTGCTTGGATCTGGCACGTCGGCGACGTCGACTATCCATGGGCCCACCGGCGTGGTGGCGTCACGGTTTTTCACCCGCAGGTTGGGGCGGTAGTAGTTTTCCAGGTAGTCGCGGATCGCGTAGTCGTTGCACACCGTGTAGCCGGCCAGATACTCCAGGGCGTTCTCGCGCTTGACGTTGCGCGCCGGTTTGCCGATGACCGCCACCAGCTCGCACTCGTAGTGCATGTAGGCGACGTTGTCCGGGCGCCAGGTCACCTGGTTGTGGCCGGTGTAGGTGCCGGGGGACTTGATGAACGCCAGCGGTTCGGTCGGCGGTTTGAAGGCCAGTTCGGCGGCGTGGTCGGCGTAGTTCAGGCCCAGGGCGAACATGCTGCCGGTGGCTGGTGGAAGCCATTCGACCTGGTCTTCGGCCAGCAGGCGACCGTCGGCCAGGCGCACGGCGTTCTCAGCGTCGACCTGTACCGAATGAACTTCACCTTCAAAGCGAATACGCGCGTGTTTCATGACAGCTCCTCTGCCTTGATGTGGTTGACCAGGCGGCCCAGGCCGCTGATCTCGACTTCAACCGTGTCGCCGGGTTGCACATCCACACGGTCTTCGGGAGTGCCGGTGATCAGCACATCGCCCTCGTGCAGGGTCATGAACTCGCTGATCTCGGCGATCAACTGCGGGAGGCTGCGCACGAAGTTGGCGGTGGAGTTTTGCTGGCGCAGCTCACCGTTGACGAACAGCTTCACGCTCAGTTGGTGCGGGTTGGCAACCTGGTCGCGGGCCACCAGTTCCGGGCCCAATGCGCAGAAACCGTCCCGGCATTTGGCTTTCACCGCCGGGCGGTAGTAGCTGTCTTCCGGCAGGCTGAACTCGTTGATGATGGTGTAGCCGGCCACATGCTCCAGGGCGTTTTCGACGCTGACACGGCTGGCGGTCTTGCCAATCACCACGCCGAGTGCCGGGCCCGGTTGCAGGCGTTCACCCTGAGGGTGCAGCACCACGCCGTCGTGACCGTTGCGGGTGTTGGGCGTCTTGATGAACAGCACCGGCTTCACCGGCGGTTTCTGGTAGGGCGCTTGTTCGAATTCGGCGAGACGTTGGTTCAGCAACCCCTGGTAGTTCAGCGCAACGCCGAACAGGGTGCCGTTCGCAACATCATGCAGGGCACGGCTCATGCTTTTCTCCTGGCAGTGGCGGGGCAGACTCGGGCCTGCTCCGTGGGATATTCGTTAACCTGTTAACGTTATAATTAAGATGTTAACTATCGTCAAGCGTGGCAATATTTCAGGGCACTCAAAACAACAAAGAGAATGCAGTGATGAGCGATCGTCAGCCGATCCCCAACATCAACATCGGGCAGGTCTACGACCAGCGTTACAGCGATGCCGAGGTGCACTACGACCGGCTCGGCAACCTGGCGGGATTTTTTGGGCGGAACATGCCGGTGCATCGTCACGACCGGTTTTTCCAGGTGCATTACGTCAAGACTGGCGCGGTGCGGGTCTATCTGGACGACCAGCAGTACCTCGAATCCGGGCCGATGTTTTTCCTCACGCCGCCGACGGTGGCGCATTCCTTCGTCACCGAAGCCGACGCCGACGGCCATGTGCTGACCGTGCGCCAGCAACTGGTGTGGGCCTTGATTGACGCCGACCCGGGCCTGGCCCCCGGCGCGCAATTGCCGGCGGCCTGTGTGGCGTTGGCGCGGCTGGCACCGGAGTTTCAGCCCGAAGTGCGCCGCCTGGAATTCCTGTTCGATGAGCTGTGCAGCGAGATCAACGCCCAGGCCAGCGGGCGCAGTTCGGCGCTGGACAGCCTGACGCGGCTGATCATGATCAGCCTGCTGCGGCTCTGCGCCAATTCCCTGGAAGCCCGCCCGGCACGCCACGAAGATCTGCGGATCTTCCACCGCTTCAACGAACTGATCGAAGACCACTACCTGCAACACTGGCCGCTGTCGCGTTATGCCGACGGTATCGGCGTCACTGAAGCGCGGCTCAACGAGGTGTGTCGGCGGATCGCCGATCTGCCCTCGAAACGCCTGATCCTCGAACGGCTGATGCAGGAAGCCCGGCGCCTGCTGCTGTTCACCGGCAGCTCGGCGAATGAAATCTGCTACCAACTGGGGTTCAAGGACCCGGCGTATTTCAGCCGGTTCTTCCAGCGCTACGCGCAAATGACGCCGGGGGAATACCGCCAGCGTCAATCGGGGTTGCGTTGAGGTGCCCGGCGTTACCACAGGGCCACGGTGTAGCCGATGATCACCCGGCTTTCGTCGATGTCGCTGGTCAGGCCGTTGCTTGAGCGCAGGGTGGCGTTGCGCAGGCGCACGTTGACGTTCTTCAGCGGGCCGCTTTGCACGGTGTAGACCAGGTCGGTGTCGCGCTCCCATTCCCGGCCGTTGCGCACCGTGGCGGTTTGCGCGTGGCTGCCGTCGACGTAGCGGGTCATGAAGGTCAGGCCCGGTAGGCCGAGGGCGGCGAAGTTGTAGTCGTAGCGCGCCTGCCACGCGTCGGTGTTGGCCTTGGTGAAGATATTGATGGTCACCAGGTTGACCGAGTACGGGTCTTGCCCCGGGAAGGCAAAGTCGCCGTCACCGGAAAGGCTCTGAAAGCCCAGGCCGAATTTGTGTGCGCCCACCGACAGGCTGAACATGCCGTTGAAAAAGCGGTTGTCGATCCGGCCGCCGTCCACGCGGGTAGGGCTGCGCAGCAGTGCGCTGCCTTGCTCGCGGGTGTCGAAGTAGCGCAGGTCGGTGCGCAGGTTCACGCCTTGGGCCAGCGGCAGGTCATGCACCAGGCCGATGAAATTCTGGCGGTAGATGTCCTGCATTTGCGCGTAGTAATAAGTCGCCGCCAGGTGCGGATTGATTGCGTAGGTGCCGCCGGCCAGGTCCAGGTGGCTGCTGGTGACGCCGCCGTAGCTCATGGATTCGTTGTTGGAGGAGTCCCGCAGGTTCTGCTTTTCCAGGCGGCCGACGTTCAACGTCAGGCCGTCGATGTCCTGGGAGGTCACCAGTTCACCGTTGTAGGTCGACGGCAGCAGCCGGGTGTCGTTGTAGGCGGCCACCGGTAAAACCGGTTGCAGGGTGCCGAGCTTGAGCACGGTTTTCGACAGGCGCAATTTGGCGGTCAGGCCCAGTTCGCTGTAGCTGTCGGCCGGCTCGCCGCTGGCGCCAAACGGCAATAACCCGGTGCCACGGCGGTCGCGGCTGGAATCGAGTTTCAAGCCCATTTCACCCAAGGCATCCACGCCAAAACCGACCACGCCTTCGGTGTAGCCTGATTCCAGGCGCAGCACAAAACCTTGCGCCCATTCGTCCGCTTTGTTCTGCGGCGCGTTGGTCTGGCGAAAGTCGCGGTTCATGTAGAAATTGCGCAGGTCCAGGCTGGCTTTGCTGTCCTGGATGAAATCGGCGTGGGCGACCAGAGGGGTAAACGCGGCGCACAGGCCAGCGCTTGCCGCCGTGCGAAAGAGGCACGAATGCATGAGGGGCGTTCCTTTTGTTGTTTTTGTTGGTATGCGCCCTCTGCTAGGTCAGGGGCGGCATATTGTTAACATGTTATCTATAGTCTGAATAGCGGGATTGGCAGGTTTTTTAAAAATCGTTTCTAAATTAATGATTTGTTCCCTGCCTCGGGTTGCATGCACCGGACACCGACTCTAAGCTTCGACGCTTCGACCTTTAATGCGCGTGAACCATGCCCACCCCTAGACCGTCCCTTACGCTCACCTTGCTCCAGGCCCGCGAAGCGACCATGGCGTTCTTCCGGCCACTGCTCAATGAACATGACCTGACCGAACAGCAATGGCGGGTGATCCGCATCCTGCGCCAGCAGGGTGAACTCGAAAGCCACCAACTGGCGCACCTCGCGTGCATCCTCAAGCCGAGCATGACCGGCGTGCTGGGGCGGCTGGAGCGTGACGGTATCGTGCGCCGGCGCAAATCCGCCGAAGACCAGCGCCGGGTGTTCGTCGCCCTGACCGAACAGGGCCAGCAGTGTTTCGTCGACATGAGCGCCGGGATGGAAAGCAACTATCAGAAGATTCAGGAGCAGTTCGGCGAGGAATCCCTGGAGCAATTGATGGAGTTGCTCCAAAAGCTGAAAGGCATCAAACCGTAATATTCAAAAAAATTGGCTGAAGCCTGTCCCTTTTTTTCACGTGGCTGGTCATTCCAGGTAAGTGAACAAAATCGAGAGCTTCTGCCAATGCCCGCAATACGCCCGCTGCTGAATTTCAGCCTGATGCTGAGCCTGAGTGCCAGCCCGTTGTTCGTCCCCATCAGCTACGCCGAAGACGGCGCGTCCCGGCGCAGCTACCAAGTGCCGGCCGGTAGCCTGAGCGCCGCGCTGACCCGTTTCGCCGGCCTGGCCGGGGTCAACCTGTCGGTAGACCCGGCGCTGGTCAGCGGCCGTAACAGCAGCGGGTTGTCCGGCGAATACGGCGTCGAAGAAGGGTTTGCCCGCTTGCTGCAAGGCTCGGGCCTGCAACTTCAACCCATGGGTGAGCAGGCCTACATGCTGACCCCGATTCCGGAAGGCGGCAGCCTGCAATTGGCGCCCACCTCGATTCTTGGCACCGTCGGCGATGCCGGCAGCGAGTCCTTCGCCGGTGGCCAGGTGGCACGCCGTGGCTCCCAGGGCCTGCTGGGCTCACGGGATTTCATGGAAACCCCGTTCAGCATGACCACCTACACCAGCGAAGCGGTCAAGAACCAGCAGGCGCGCACCCTCGGCGACCTGATCGCCAGCGACCCCTCGGTGCGCGCCACCAACCCGGCGGGCGGGCGCTATGAGCAATTCACCATTCGCGGCTTCAGCCTGTTTAACAGTGATGTCGCCTACAACGGTCTCTACGGCGTGCTGCCGACCTACACCATCGACATGGAGATGGCCGAGCGCGTCGACATCATCAAAGGTCCCAGCCAGTTGATCAACGGCATCTCGCCACGGGGCAGCGTCGGCGGTGGGATCAACGTGGTGCCCAAGCGCGCTACCGACAAGCCCATCACCTCGTTTACCGGCAGTTGGGCCTCCGACAGCCAGGCGGGCGGGGCCGTGGACATAGGCCGGCGTTTTGGTGAAGACAATAAATTCGGCCTGCGTTTCAACGGCGTGAAGCAGTCCGGCGACACCGCCTGGGACGACCAGAGTGTCGACCGCGAAATGGCCGTACTGGGCCTGGATTTTCGCGGTGAACGCCTGCGCCTCTCCACCGACATCGGCCGCACCGAGCGCGACACCGACGCCCCGCAAGAGCGCGTGCAAGTTGGCCCCAACGCCAAGGTGCCGAGTGCCAACGACGTGCGCCACAACTACGCGCAACCCTGGAGCAAGGCGAGCACCAATGACACCTTCGGCACGGTCAACGGGGAGTTCGACCTCAGCGACAACGTGATGCTCTACGGCGGCGTCGGCGCGCGTAAAAGTAACCACGACTTCCTGCGCCATGCCGTGTCGGTGACCAACAATGCCGGTGACTTCAGCGTGCAGCCCCGCGACTTCACCCGCGACGAAAACGTGCGCACTGCCACGGCGGGCGTGCGCAACTGGTTCCATACCGGCCCGGTGAGCCATGAAGTCAACCTGGCAGCCAGCTACTTCTACATGGACTTCGAAAACGGTGGCGCGCGCTATGCCGCAGCCCCGAGCAATCTCTACAACCCGGTGGAAACACCTACGCCAAGCCGGCCAACGCGATTTGACTCGAAGGTCTACACCGAAAACCGCTTCAGCGGCGTCGCGTTGTCCGACACCCTGGGCTTCTTCGATGACCGGCTGCTGCTGACCCTTGGTGCGCGCTGGCAGCGGGTCAAGGTGGATGACTGGACCGACAACGTCAAAGGCGACACCGCCTACGACGAGGAAAAAATCTCACCGTCGGGCGGCATCCTGTTCAAGGCCACCGACAAGTTCTCGCTATATGCCAACTACATGGAAGGTCTTAGCCAAGGCAAGATCGCGCCGTCGACCTCGATCAACGAGGATGAAATCTTCCCGCCCTTCATCAGCCGCCAGGTTGAAGTCGGGGCCAAGTACGACGCGGGGGCGTTCGCGGTCACCGCTGCGGTGTTCCGGATCAAGCAGCCAGCCTACGAGACCAACGCCACCACGCGGGTCTTCGGCCCCAACGGCAAGCGCCAGAACGACGGCGTCGAACTCAGCGTGTTCGGCGAACCGCTCAAGGGCTTCCGCCTGCTGGGCGGGGTGATGTACATCGACAGCGAATTGACCAACACCACCAACGGCACCTTCGACGGCAACCGCGCGCCGGCCACGCCCAAGTACAACGTCAACCTCGGCGCCGAGTGGGATGTGCCCACCGTTGAAGGCCTGACCCTGACCAGCCGCGGGATCTATTCCAGCTCGCAGTACCTGGACCAGTCCAACGTCAAGGAAATCGACGCCTGGACCCGTCTTGATGTTGGCGCACGCTACGCCTTCAAGGTCGACGACAAGCACATCACCCTGCGGGCCAATGTCGAAAACGTGGCCAACCGGCGCTACTGGAGTTCGGCCGGTGCCTCGGATGACAGCGAGCCGGGGTTGACCTTGTCGACGCCGCGCACGTATCTGCTGTCGGCGACCGTCGACTTCTAGCCGCCATCGCGCCACAGGGAAGTGGCACTCTTGCGTAGTTCAAAATTAAACGACGGAAAGTTCAATGATTATTGATGTTACAAAGGGCTGGCTATTTGCGATCGTGAACTAAGTGTAAATATTTTAGTCGATGTGTTTAACAAGATTTTATGAATTATGGCGAACTAATGGCCTTGGTCAGTAGTTCTAAAAGGCCATGATTTGCTACGGTTGTCCTGCACATCGCTTGTGTGCAGGGTCTTGATCTTGTTCAAGGCGCCGCTGGGACTAGTTGTTGTTTCTGCACCCTTGAAACAGCCTCTTAAACTAGTTGTCCAGAATGGTGCAGATGTCTCAACCGATACCGTCAACGCCCATCGATGCATGCCGAATGCAGATTCCGGATACCGAACAGGTGTGCGCGTGGCTGATGCAACAGGCGGGTTTGAAAACCGTCGACCTGGAACGCGCCCGGCGGTTGTCCCTGGAGTCCGACGACAACGGATTGCTCGGCCTGCTGACGCGACTGGGGCTGGTTTCCGAAGTGGAACTGGCGCGGGCCTGGGCCGATTTGCTCGGCGCACCGTTGCTGCTGGCGGACGCCGCACCGCCCGTGCTCGACCCACTGCCGGTGCTGACCGAACGCTTCATGCGCCATTACCAGGTGGTGCCGATGGGCTGGAGCCACGGCGGGGTGAGAGTGTTGGCGGCCAACCCGGCGTTGCTGTATCCGTTCCAGGCCCTGGCGTATGCGTGCGGCGTGCCGGTGTGGTTGGCGGTCGGGCCGCGTAACGAAGTCGAAACCCTGATCGAGCGCTACTACGGCCAGGGCCGTTCGGCCATGGGCACCTTGATCGAAAACCTCGATGAACAAGGTGGCGCCCTGGAAGACATCGAACACCTCAAGGACATGGCCTCCGAGGCGCCGGTGATTCGCCTGGTCAACCTGATCCTGCAACGGGCCGTGGAGCACCGCGCTTCGGACATCCATATCGAACCCTTCGAAAACCAGCTCAAGGTGCGCTACCGCATCGACGGTGTGCTGCATGAGGCCGAAGCGCCGCCGTCGAGTTCCTCGGCGGCGGTGATTTCCCGGGTCAAGATCATGGCGCGCCTCGACATTGCCGAGCGCCGCCTGCCGCAGGATGGCCGGATCATGTTGCGCATTCAGGGCAAGGAACTGGACCTGCGGGTGTCCACGGTGCCCACCAGTTTTGGTGAGTCGGTGGTGATGCGTCTGCTGGACCGCCAGACCGTGCAGTTGGATTTCCAGAGCCTGGGTTTTGATGGCCAGCGCCTGGAAACCTTTCTTGAAGTGCTCGAGCGGCCCCACGGCATCCTGCTGGTCACCGGGCCCACCGGCTCGGGTAAAACCACCACGCTCTATACCGCGCTTTCGCGGCTCAATACCGCTGAGCGCAAGATCATCACCGTCGAAGACCCGGTGGAATACCAACTGGAAGGCATCAACCAGATCCAGGTCAAGCCGGCCATCGGGCTGGACTTCGCCGGCGCGCTGCGCTCCATCGTGCGCCAGGACCCGGACGTGATCATGATCGGTGAGATCCGCGACCTCGAAACCTGCCGCATCGCCATCCAGTCCTCCCTGACCGGCCACCTGGTGCTCTCGACCCTGCACACCAACAGTGCCGCAGCGAGTATCACGCGCCTGCTGGACATGGGCGTGGAGAGCTACCTGATCGCCTCGACCGTCAATGGCATCCTCGCCCAGCGCCTGGTGCGCCGCCTCGACCCGGCGACCCGTGAGGCGTTCGAAGCGCCACCGGAGTTGATCGAGGAACACGGTCTCGACCGCTTCACCGACCAGCGCCCGATCCTGCTTTACCGGCCTCGCGCCAACGCCCCCGGCGGCGGTTACCACGGCCGCAGTGCAATCACCGAATTGCTGGTGATGAATGACGAACTGCGCAGCTTGTTGATGCGCCAGGCCGACGCCGCGACCCTCGAACAGGCTGCCCGCCGTGGTGGCTTGCGCACCTTGCATGAAGAAGGCCTGCGCCAGGCGGTGGCCGGTGTCACGTCCCTTGAAGAAGTGCTGCGCGTCACCCGTGGAGAGGGCGCGTGAGCCTGTTCAAATACCGCGCCCTGGACAGCCAGGGCGTCGTGCAGAACGGCACCCTCGAAGCCAGGGACCAGGCCGCCGCCGTCGCCGCACTGCACAAGCGTGGCCTGCTGCTGTTGCACATCGATGCCGCCGGTGCCCAAGGGCTGCGCAATACCTTCGGGCGTGGCCAGTTGAATGGCGCGGCGCTGGTCAGCTTTACCCAGCAACTGGCCACGCTGCTGGGAGCCGGCCAACCGCTGGAACGCTCCCTGGGCATCCTGCTCAAGCAACCCGGCCAACCGCAGACCCGTGCGCTGATCGAGCGTATTCGCGAGCACGTCAAAGCGGGCAAGCCATTGTCGGCAGCGCTGGAAGAGGAGGGCAGCCAGTTTTCGCCGCTGTACCTGAGCATGGTGCGTGCCGGTGAGGCGGGCGGCGCGCTGGAGAACACCCTGCGCCAACTCAGCGACTACCTGGAACGCAGCCAGTTGTTAAGAGGCGAGGTGATCAACGCGTTGATCTATCCCGCCTTCCTGGTGGTGGGCGTGCTCGGCTCCCTGGCGCTGTTGCTGGCTTACGTGGTGCCGCAGTTCGTGCCGATCTTCAACGATCTGGGTGTGCCGATCCCGTTGATCACCGAAGTGATTCTGGGCCTTGGCCAGTTCCTCGGCGCCTATGGCCTGGCGGTGCTCGCCGGGTTGATCGTGACGGTCTGGGCCCTGGCGGCGCGCCTGCGCAACCCACGACACCGCGAGCAGTACGACCGGCGCGTGCTGGGTATCCGCGTTATCGGCCCGCTGTTGCAGCGGGTCGAAGCCGCGCGCCTGGCACGCACCCTCGGCACCTTGCTGAGCAACGGCGTGGCGCTGCTGCAAGCGCTGGTGATCGCCCGCCAGGTCTGCACCAACCGTGCCTTGCAGGCACAAGTGGCCCAGGCCGCCGAGTCGGTGAAAGGCGGCGGCACCCTGGCCAGTGCGTTTGGCAGCCAACCGCTGCTGCCGGACCTGGCCCTGCAAATGATTGAAGTCGGCGAACAGGCCGGTGAACTGGACAGCATGCTGCTCAAGGTCGCCGACGTGTTCGACGTCGAAGCCAAGCGCGGCATCGACCGCCTGCTCGCCGCCCTGGTGCCGTCCCTGACCGTGGTCATGGCGGTACTGGTGGCGGTGATCATGCTGGCGATCATGCTGCCGCTGATGAGCCTGACCAGCAACATATGAAAATCCGAGGAAGCAAGCCGATGCGCCATACCCGTTTCAAACCCGCCCGCCGCCAAGGCGGTTTCACCTTGCTGGAAATGCTCGCGGTGATCGTGTTGCTGGGCATCGTCGCCACCATCGTAGTGCGCCAGGTAGGTGGCAACGTCGACAAGGGCAAATACGGCGCAGGCAAGGCGCAACTGGCCAGCCTGAGCATGAAGATCGAGAGCTACGGCCTGGACGTCGGTTCGCCCCCCAAAACCCTCCAGCAATTGGTCGACAAGCCCGGCAACACTGCCGGCTGGGCCGGGCCGTACGCCAAGCCCTCAGACCTCAAGGACCCGTTCGGCCATGCCTTCGGCTATCGCTTCCCGGGTGAACATGGTGCCTTCGACCTGATCTTCTACGGTCAGGACGGCCAGCCTGGCGGCGAAGGCTACAGCGCCGACCTGGGCAACTGGGAGTAATGCCGGCCCTCCAACGCGGCTTTACCCTGCTGGAGATGCTGGTGGTGATCGTGTTGATCAGCATCGCGGCTGGGTTGGTGGGATTTGGCCTGCAACAAGGCCTGCGGGTTGCCAAGGAGCGCCAGGTGGTCGGGCAGATGGTGGATGCCCTGCGCAGCACCCGGGCGCGGGCAATTGTCAGCGGCACGTCGGCCAAGACCGTCTTCGACTTGGACCGGCTGAGCTTTCAGGCGCCGGGGCAACCCATCAAGCACTGGCCGGCCGACCTGCAAGTCACCCTGCACACCGCCGAACACGCCGGCGCTGCGGTGGAGTTTTACCCCGACGGCAGCTCCACCGGCGGCAACCTGTTGTTGGCCAATGGCACGCGGCGCTGGCGCATCGACGTCGGCTGGCTGACCGGCAGCGTGCAGTCCAAGGCATTGCCATGAATCGTCAGTCGGGTTTTACCTTGCTGGAAATGCTCGCGGCGCTGACCCTCATGGCGATCTGCAGTACGGTGTTGCTGGTCGCGTTCGGCCAAAGCGCGCGCTCGTTGTTGCAGGTGGCCCACAGCGACCGCCTGACCCATACCGCCTTGAGCGTGATGGATCAGGAGGCGTCGGGCCCCCTGGCCAGTGGCGTGCGCCAGGGCGAGCTCGACGGCATTGCCTGGCAACTGCGCGTCGCCCAGCAGCCCACCCGCATCGGTCAGCCACATTTGTTTCGCCTCGATCTCAGCGTCAGCGAAGGCCCGCGCCACGCAAATTTCAGTACCTTGAAACTGCGCGCCAGCCGCGACGGGAGCCTCCAGTGAAGCAGCAGCGGGGCTTCACGTTGCTCGAAATCATGATCGTGCTCAGCCTGCTGGGCGTGTTGTTGGCCCTGGTGGGCGGCGCGCTCCTGGGAGCCAATCGTGCAGTACTCAAAGCGCAGCGCTACACCGTCAGCCTGGATGAAAGTCGCGCCGCGCAACAGTTCCTGCGCACGTCCATCAGCGAGGCGCTGCCCCTGGACGTGACCGAGGACGACAGCCAGACCAACGGTTTTTTTGTCGGCGCTCCCCAGCGCCTGCAATTCGTCGCGACCTTGCCGGGCGTGCTCGGTGGCGGCATCCAGCGTTTCACCTTGCAGTTGCGCGAGGGCGAGTTGCAAGTGGCGTTCGCCCGGTTTGAGTCCGGCGCCCAAGCCAGCGTGCCGGCCACCCGCAGCGAGCCGCAGGTGTTGTTGCAGAACGTCGACGACCTGCAATTCAGCTATCGCGGCCTGTCGCCCAAGGGCCAGGCCACCGGCTGGATCAGTAACTGGCCGTGGACCAAACGCCTGCCTTATGCCGTACGCATTGCAGCACAGGTCAACGGACCGGTGCCGTGGGTCACCCAAGTGGTTGCCCTGCGGCTGAACCTCTCCGGCGGAGAATCAGGCGAATGAAGCGTCAGCGCGGCGTTGCGCTGCTGCTGGTGCTGTGGGTGCTGGCGTTGCTCAGCTTGCTGCTGGGCGGCCTGGCCGGTTGGGTACAACTGGAAAGCCGCCAGGCCCTGTGGCATCGCCAGCATACCCAGGCATTGCTGGCGGCGGAGGCGGGTGTGGCGTTGGCCATGCAGGCCCTGGCCGACCCGCTGCAACGCAAGCAATGGATCGCCGACGGCCGCGAAATGCCGCTGGTATTTGATGACGCACAGCTCCACGTAAGCCTGCACAGCGAGCGCGGCAAACTGTATTTGAACAGCGCCGAGACGGCCGACTTTGCCCGCCTGGCCCTGGCCTGCGGCGCCACCCAGGCCCAGGCCAGCCGGCTCGCCAGGGACCTGGAAGTGCGGCGCAACGCAGGCCTGGCGCCGTTCCGCGTGGTGGAGGAAGTGCGGCAATTGCCCGGCATGACCCAGGCGCTGTACAGCCGGCTGGCCCCGGAAATCAGTTTGTGGAGTGGCCTGGACCGGCCTGATCCCGCCTTCGCCAGCCCCTTGATGCGCCACGCTTTGAACCTGCCCCGGCAGAGCGCGGTAGGGGCCGACCCCGGTGACGTGCTGGTGATCGACAGCCGCGCACAACGCCCCGGCGGTTACCACGCCCGGTTACGAACCACGGTTTTATTGAGCCCATCGGAGGGAAGCGCACAACCTTATCGGGTGCTGCGTTGGCAAGAATGAATCCATACCTTTCGGCGTCAGTGGCGCGCCTTCAACAGCTGGCCGAACCGCTCACCCGGCGCTGGCGCGGCAGCCTGCTGCAAGTGGGCTGGCGCCTGTGGCTCAAGGAGCTGCGTGGCTGCCTGCCGGCGTGGCTGTCGGTCCGTGACATCCCCGAGCACCGCTACCACTGGCCGTTGACCGAGCCGGTGGCAAAACCTGCCGGCGAAGTGCGCCAGGTGCTGGTGCTCGCGCCCTCGGCGGTGCTGCTGCAAACCCTGCAACTGCCTTTGGCGGCCGCGCGCAACCTGTCGACGGTGGTGGGTTATGAACTGGACCGCTTTACCCCGTTCGAGGCTGAACAGTTGTACTTCGTGGCCCGTCAGGAGCGGCGCAGCGCCACGCATGTGCAAGTGACCCTGGTGGCGATTCTGCGGGAGCGGCTGGATCAAATTCTGGTGGACTGCGCTGCCCTCGGTTTGCAACCCCACGCGGTGGATGTAGAGGGTCCTATGGGCATCGATTTGCTGCCGGCGCCGTTGCGCCCACGCCAACGCCCGGCGGGGAAGGGTTTGCAACGCAGCCTGCCATGGCTGTGCGGTGCCTTGCTGATCGCCGCGATGCTGCTGTGGCTCAACGACCGCCAGCGGGTGCTTGACGTCATGCGTGAGCAGGTGCAGCAGCAAAAAGCCCAGGTCGCCGAGGTCCAGAGCCTGCGCCAGCAATTGCTCAATACCCGTGGCGCTGCGCAGTACCTGATTCGCCGCAAGTCGGCACAACCGCCGTTGGCGGCGCTGCTCAACGAACTGACCGCCTGCCTGCCCGCAGACACCTGGATCGACCAGTTGGAGGTCAATGACGGCGCCGACGTGTCCTTCTCCGGGCAGAGCGCCAAGGCGAGTGCCCTGATCACCCGGATCAAGGCTTGCCACAGCCTGGAAAACCCCCAGTTCGAAGGGGTGATCCAACCCGATGCGCAAACCGGCAAGGATCAGTTTTCCCTGCGCGCCCACTTGCACCAGGAGGCCGCCGATGCGCCGACCACTGACACCCCGTGAACGTCGCGGCGCGGCCTTGCTGGTCCTGGCGCTGGTGCTGGGCGGCGGTTACTGGCTGCTGATCGACAGCTGGTTCGCCGGGCCATTGCGCGCCATGGGCGAGCAGGCCGAACAGCTGCGCGAACAACAGCAACGCTATGCGGGCCTGCTGCACCAGGGCGCCGCTTTGCGTGAGCAACTGGAGCAAGCCCGCCAGGACCCGGCCAGCAGCACCAGCCTGTTGCCGGGAGATGACCCCAGCGCCGTGGCGGCGGACCTGATGCAGCGCATCGCCGACCTGATCAACAGCCGCGCCGGCCTCGGCGGCGGCTGCAGCCTGACCCAGCGCATGCCCATCACCCCGGAGCAGGACGACACCGAGCCCTATCGCCAGGTGAAAGTCAGCCTGACCCTCAACTGCGCCATCGAACCCCTGACTGCGATCCTGCATGAGCTGGAGTACCAGCGACCGTTCCTGTTCGTGGATGAAATGAGCGTCCGCCGTGGGCCGAATGCCCCCGCCAGCGGCGGTGCCGGAAAGCTGGTGGTGCACCTGTTGGTGCGCGGTTATCTGCAACCGGCAGCCGCCACGCAGGCCCGCCGATGATCAATTCATTGCGCCCCCTCGAGTGGGGATTGCTCGGTGTGGCCGGGCTGCTGGGCCTGCTGATGGTGGGCATCTCGAGCAGCATCGGCGATGCGCCGCAGTGGCTGGATGAGCCTGCCTCCGCCGCGCGCGCCAATGCTTCGGCCAAGGTTCACGTGGCGCCGAGTGCGACCCTGGAAAGCCTCGCCGGCACCTGGCAGGCGCCGCTGTTCAGCCCCGACCGCAGCCCCGATGCCGCCGTGGGTCAGGCCGAGATCTCCAGCCTGTCGAGCCTGAAGCTGACCGGCGTGCTGCTCGACGGCGACCTGCGCGTCGCGTTGCTCAAGCCCGCGGACGGTCCGCCGCTCAAGGTCCACCAAGGCCAGACCCTGCCCAACGGCTGGCGCCTGGAACACCTGACACCGCTGCACGCCCGTTTTGTACTGGAGGGCCGCACGCAAACCCTGAGCCTCAGCGTTCCGCGTTTGCCGCCGCCGTCCACCACACCCCCGATTTCCCTTCCTCACGAGCCCGCCCCTTGATCGATACTTCCCCTCGCGCCTTGCGCACCACCGTGTTTTGCCTGGCCACCACCGTCGCCCTGGGCGGCTGTGGGTCATTCCCCGATCACCTCGACCCGGACGATGCCTTGCTTCACGAGGCGATGCAGGGCACCGGTTCGCAACGCCCGCCCGAGGACCCGGCCAGCGAGTCGCCTGCTGCCGACAGTCGCCAACCCCAGACGCCCACGCCGCCCCAGCGCCAGTTGATTCGCGGTAATCAGCAGTTTGTGCGCCAGCCCGCACCGGCGCCTGCGGTCAAGGATGAAGCCAGCGGCGACATCGTGTTCAACTTCGCCGACCAGCCGATTGAAGCGGTGATCAACAGCGTCATGGGCGACCTGTTGCACGAGAACTACAGCATCGCCCAAGGCGTGAAAGGCAACGTAAGCTTCTCCACCTCAAAGCCGGTGAACAAGAAACAGGCGCTGTCGATCCTCGAGACCCTGCTGTCCTGGACCGATAACGCGATGATCCGCCAGGGCCAGCGCTACGTGATCCTGCCCGCCAACCAGGCGGTGGCGGGCAAGCTGGTGCCGGAAATGAGCGTGTCGCAACCCTCCAGCGGGCTCTCGGCGCGGCTGTTTCCGCTGCGCTATATCTCGGCCACGGAAATGCAGAAACTGCTCAAGCCGTTCGCCCGGGAAAATGCGTTCCTGCTGGTGGACCCGGCGCGTAACGTGCTGAGCCTGGCCGGTACGCCCGATGAGCTGGCCAACTATCAGGACACCATCGACACCTTTGATGTCGACTGGCTCAAGGGCATGTCGGTGGGCGTATTCGGTTTGCAACGGGCTTCGGTCGCGGAGTTGATGCCCGAGCTGCAAAAGATGTTCGGCCCCGACAGCGGCATGCCTTTGGCGGGCATGGTGCGCTTCCTGCCCATTGAGCGGACCAATTCGGTGGTGGCGATCTCGTCCCAGCCGCAGTACCTCAGCGAAGTCGGCGACTGGATTCACACCATCGACGAAGGTGGCGGCAACGAGCCGCAGATGTACGTCTACGACGTGCGCAACATGAAGGCCACGGACCTCGCCAAATACCTGCGGCAGATCTACGGCACCGGCGCGATCAAGGACGATACGCCGGCCAAGGTGGCGCCGGGTCTGCGCACGGCGACCTTGTCCTCACTCAACACCAGCGGCGGCACCTCGGGTGGCCTGAACAACAGCGGCAATAACCCGCCCGTCAGCGACGACGAAGACCAGGCCCCGGCCGCCAGCGAAGACAGTGAAAGCACGGAGCAGGGCGCTGCCGAAGGCACGACCGGCAAAAGCCTCGACGCCGGCACCCGGATCACCGCGCAAAAAAGCAGTAACCAGTTGCTGGTACGCACCCGCCCGGTACAGTGGAAGGAGATCGAATCGGCGATCAAGCGCCTCGACAACCCGCCGCTGCAAGTGCAGATCGAGACGCGCATTCTCGAAGTCAAACTCACCGGCGAACTGGACCTCGGGGTGCAATGGTACCTGGGCCGCCTGGCGGGCAATTCCACCAGCACCACGGTGGCCAATACCCCCGGCAGCCAGGGCGCCCTGGGTGGTGGCGGTGCGGGATTGGGCGCGGATTCGCTGTTCTATTCCTTCGTCAGCTCCAACCTGCAAGTGGCCTTGCACGCCCTGGAAACCAACGGCCGCACCCAGGTGCTGTCGGCGCCGTCGCTGGTGGTGATGAACAACCAGCCGGCGCAGATCCAGGTGGGTGACAACATCCCCATCAGTCAGACCACGGTCAACACCGGCAACGCCGACAGCACCTTGAGCAGCGTCGAATACGTGCAGACCGGGGTGATCCTCGACGTGGTGCCGCGCATCAACCCGGGCGGCCTGGTGTACATGGACATCCAGCAACAGGTCAGCGACGCCGAGAACCAAACCACCAACAGCAGTGACACGCCCAACAACCCGCGCATCTCCACACGTTCGGTGTCCACCCAGGTGGCGGTGCAAAGCGGCCAGACCGTGTTGCTCGGCGGGCTGATCAAGCAGGACAACGCCGAGAGCGTCAGTGCGGTGCCGTACCTGGGGAAAATCCCCGGGCTGCGCTGGTTGTTTGGCAACACCAGCAAGTCCAAGGATCGCACCGAACTGATCGTGCTGATCACCCCCCGGGTGATTACCAGCAGCGGCCAGGCGCGGCAGGTGACGGATGACTATCGCCAGCAGATGCAGCTGTTGCGCCCGGCGAACTAGTTCGCGCTACCGGTTGGGAGTCTGGATTTTTGCTTCTGTATCCTGGTCGATGATCTCGCGCAGTGTCTGGAAAATCGGCTCGGCGCTGGTGTGTTTCTTGCCATAGGCCAGATTGAAGGCGTAGTCGAAGTCGGGCGGGTTCAAGCCCTGGTTGTGTTGCAGCAGGGTCTCCAGCTTGTCCAGGGCTTTGACTGCCTTGGCCTCGGCGGACCGGGCGTTTTCGTAGTCGTCCCACAGGGCCAGAATCTCGGCCCGCAACGGCTCATCCAGTGCCCGGGTCAACAGCAACAGGTCGTCGTATTCTTGCTGGCTCTTGTTGGGGAACTGCGCTTGCTGGACCGCCGGGATGTCGCCGTGGATGGCCTCTCCCAGGTCGTGGATTACGCACATCTTGAGGATTTTCAGCAGGTCGAGGCCGGCCAGTTCATCCCCGAAGGTAATTGCCATCAGGCACAGGCGCCAGCTGTGTTCCGCCGTGCTTTCGGTGCGGCCGGAAGAGGTGTGCGCGCTTCTGAGCACGTCCTTGAGTTTTTCCGCTTCGCGCAGGAACTCGAGGCGGCCCTTGAGTTTTTCGATGTCCATGAATCTGCCCCGGCAGGGTCGCGGTTAAGGATTCAAGACTAGGCGCGGTGGTGCGAAGCGTCCACGCATAAAATATGCGCCGGGGAGTTAGAGCGTCTCGACCAGCCGCGCGGCGGTGCCATCGCTCAGCGGGATGCGGGTCCAGCGGCACAGGCTCTGGCGGATCGGCACAACCGTGGAATCGTTGGTGCCGGTGATGAACTCCAGGGCCGGCGGGGCGAGGCTGTCGCGCCAGCCCGATTCATCCAGCGCGGATTCCATGCGCAGGATTTCCGGCGTCACGAAGCGCCACAGCGAATGCCCCAGCAGGTCGGTCAACGGGCTGCTGAACTCGGCAGCACGGGAGGCCGAGCAAGCCAACAAACGGTGGGTCAGGTCACACACCAGGTGCATCGGGCGCGGACTTTCCTTGACCAGCCGAGCGAGGGCCTGATCGGCGGCGGCCTCCAGGCGTGCGGCCAGCAACTGTTCAAGGTGTTGGTGCGCTGCAGGCTCCATGGCCTGCACACCACTTTCCCAGCGGGAAATGGTCGACTGGGTGACGTTGAACAACTCGGCGGCGTGAGCCTGTTTGACGCGGTGCAGCAGACGCCATCGTCTCAGCGCAATGCCGGGCAGGGCAGGCTTGAGCAATAGGTCGGACATGGCGAATTCCGGGAAAGGCGGTGAGGGCGGGTAGTGTGAGGAATGCAGGGGCCGCTGCGCAAATCTGCTGGATCAGCGGAGCGGCCCGGTGCGTGTCAGCCCTTGCGTTGCAGGGTGTGATAACCCAGCACTGCCCGCGCTTCCCTCAATGATTTGCCTTCATCGAGCAATCCCCGGATACGTGCTTCCACCGCTTCAATCGAGCGCGCACACGCCGCCACTTCATGGGCCCGCTCACGCGGCACGATCACCACGCCATTGGCATCGGCGACCACGATGTCCCGGGCGCACACCCGGGCCTGGCCGATGGACACCGGCTGGTTTACTGCTTCCACTTCAACCCGGTCCTTGCCCGTGCGCATGAACCGGCCCTTGGTGAACAGCGGGTAGTCGTCGCCCAGGGCCTTGCTGACGTCGCGGCACACGCCATCAATCACCGTCGCGGCGATCCGCTGGCTGCCGGCGTACTGGGTCATGATGTCACCCCACACCGTGCAGTCGGTGCGTCCGTCATTGTCGATCACCACCACATCGCCTTCGGCCACGTCGTCGATAAAGTCGCCTACGGTGCCCGGCGGGGTGCTGGCGCTGACGTAGCGCACGGTGAAGGCCGGACCGACCACCACCTGGCGATAGTTGTCCAGGGGCATGATTCCCAGGCACTGGCCGGGCAAGCCGAGTTTGTCCAGAGCATCGGACACGCCCGGGGTGTCCAGGCCTGCAAACAGGGCAACCAATTCTTGGTCTTGGGGCGACATGGGTAACTCCTCGTGGGGTGACAAATCAGGTCGGTTGGCTGGAGGCCGGGCGGGGCTCGGCAATGGTCAGCAAAATGATGAAGCTGATGAACGAGCCGATCGCCAGCCAGGCGAACACGTAGTTCCAGCCGTAGTTGTCCAGCAGCAGCCCGGTGATGAAGGGCGTGGCGGCGGCGCCCAACTGGCCGATCATGTTCACGATGGCGTTGGAGATCGGGAAGGTCTTCTTGGTGGTCAGGCCCATCGGGTAGACCATGTAGGAGGAGAAGCCGAGGCTCAGCACCATGCCGGTCAACATCAGCAGCAAGCCGTAGGGCAGGGGCTCGGCCGGTGAATTGATCAGCAGGTACATCATCAATGAGGTGCCGACGGCCGACAGGAGCATGCCCGGCTTGCGCCGCCCGCCCATCAGGCGATCGGAGCAGAAACCACCCAGCAGGTTGCCCAGCACCGCGCCCACCCAGGGCGCTGCCGAGACCAGGCCCATGTTCATGATCGAGAACTGCTTGACGGTCATCAGGTAGGTGGGAATCCACGCCAGCAGCACGCTGGAGACACCGAGCTGAAAGCAGTAGCTGGTGGCGCAACCCCAGATGTTCCAGGACTTGAACACCTGACGGTTGGTGTCCAGGGGTTTTTCATCGCGGGTGCGGATGACTCGGTCGAGCTTCTCAACCCAGGCCGGTGTCTTGTGCACGCGGGCGGTCCGGCTGATTGCCGTGTCCTCGACGATGTACTGAAGTTCGGCAGGGTTGACGAAGCGGCTGCGGGACGGATGGTCAGTGACCAGGAAGTACCAGACCACCGCCAGCACGATGCCCGGGATCGCAAAGAAGTAGAAAATCTCGCGCCAGCCCCACACCGAAATGATCACGGCACACAGCGGCGGCACGATCACCGGTCCGAACTTCACCGCTGAGAGGAAGATCCCCGACGCCGTGCCTTTTTCCCGTGCCGGAAACCAGTTGTTGATGGTGGTGGTCATGCTGATGGGCAGCGGGCCTTCAGCGATGCCCAGGCCCAGGCGATAGAGTTTCAGCGCCAGCAGTGAGCTGGCGGTGCCCACCAGCCCGGTCAACAGGGAGGTCAGCACCATGGCCCCCGGCAGGATCCGGCTGACGCCAAAGCGCCCGAAGGCAAAGCCCGACGGCAGTTGTGCCAGGGCGTAAGCCAGCAGGAACAGGCTGACCAGGCCGCCGGCCTGGGCATTGCTCATTTCAAATTCCTGGCGAATAAACGGCAGCGCCACACCGAGGTTGGCCCGGTCGGCGGCGGCCACGGTGTAGATCAGGAAAATCAGCGCCGCAACCACCCAGCGGTATTGGCTGCGCACAGCGGGTTTTATGACTTCAGGCATCGACATGAGGGCGGACCTTGTTGTTGTGAGTGTTGTCCTGTTCGGCCCCAATCTTAAGAAGGGCCGAACGCCACCATTAGCGATATTTATCTATGGGAACTCATCACTTTTTTTCTTCGGCCAGCAGGCGACTGCAGAAGCCGCGGATCGCCTCGCACGCTTGGCGCAACGAGGCATCATCCAGGGCATAGGCGATGCGAATGTACGGTCCCAGGCCAAAGGCGCTGCCGTGAACCACGGCCACATTGGCCTCATCCAGCAGCGCCAGGGCGACATCTTCATCGCTGTGCAGTACCCGGCCGCCCGCCGAGGTACGCCCGATCAGCGCCGCGCAGGAGGCGAACGCATAGAACGCACCGGCGGGGCTGATGCACGTCAGGCCTGGCGTGTCATTCAGCAACTTCACCATCAAGTCCCGGCGCGCCTGGAACACCACGCGGCTGTCGCGGATAAAATCCTTGGGGCCTTCCAGTGCGGCGAGGGCCGCTTGCTGCGAGACCGAGCAGGCGCCAGAGGTTTGCTGGCCTTGCAGCTTTTCCATGGCCTCCAGCAACCAACGTGGGCCGGTGGCGAAACCGATGCGCCAGCCGGTCATGGCGTAGGCCTTGGACACGCCGTTCATGGTCAATGTGCGTGGTGCCAAACGCGGCTCAACCTGGGCCAGGGTATGGAACACCTGGCCGTCAAAGATCAGGTGCTCGTAGATGTCGTCGGCCAGGATCAGCACCTGCGGGTGGGCCAACAGCACTTCGGCCAGCGCCCGTAGCTCGCCCTCGCTGTACACCGCGCCAGTGGGATTGGACGGTGAATTGAGGATCAGCCAGCGGGTCTGCGGGGTGATTGCAGCGGCCAGGGCCTCGGGTGTCAGCTTGAACCCACTGTCGGCATCGCAAGTGACGATGCGCGCTTCGCCGCCGCACAGTTGCACCATCTCCGGGTAACTGACCCAGTACGGCGCGGGCACGATCACTTCGTCGCCTTCATTGAGGGTGGCCGCCAGGGCGTTGTAGATCACCTGCTTGCCGCCGTTGCACACAAGGGTGTCCTGCCAGGACACGTCCAGGCCGTTTTCGCGCCGGAACTTCGCCGCCACCGCCTCCCGCAGGGCCCGCGCACCGGCCACCTGGGTGTAGCGGGTATGCCCGGTTTCGATGGCCTGGATCGCAGCCTCGCGGATATGCACCGGGGTGTCGAAATCCGGCTCGCCGGCACACAACGAAATAACCTGCGCGCCTTGTGTCCGGCGTTCGGCGACGCGGTCCATGATGCGATAGGTGGCGGACGGTTGTGCGCTGGCCAGGCGCGGGTTCAGCCGCTGGATATCGGCGCTCATCGGGTGATCGCCTCAAACTGTGCGTCGTGCATCACCTCGACCACCGAACGCCCGCTGCGCACCGCCTGCACCATGCCGTCCTGGCGGCGGGCGATGCGCTCGCCCAGGTCCAGGACCTTTTCGATCACCGCCTGGGGCACGAACACCGAGCCGCAGGTATCGGCGATCACGTAGTCGTCCTCGCTGACGCTCACGCCAGCGACGTTGAGCGTCACGCCGGCGTCGACCTGCACCACGCGGTTGCGCGCGCTGATCATGGTCACGCCGCGTCCGTACACCGGATAGCCGATGGCCTCGCTGCCGTCGATATCGCGGCTGAAACCATCAATCACCGTGCCGCGTATGTGTTTGCGCGACGCCGCGTTGGCGATGATGTCACCCCAGCAGGAAATGCCCTCGATACCGCCGGCAATCACCAGCACCCGGTCGTCTGTCGCGACCTGTTCGATCACCGGGGTGATCAAGTGCACGGTCGGAGCGATGTCGGACTTGGGGCCGAGCATTACGGTACTGGCGCGGCCAACGATCTTCGGGCAGTTCCACAACGGGCGCAGGCCCACGGTGGCGCCGGGCAGGCCGAGGAAGTCGAGAGCGTCGGACACGGTGTTGGTGTCCAGCGCGGCCAGGCGGTCGAGCAAACGGTCAGGGGTCATGGGCAAGCCTCGGGTGACGGAGGCGGCCAGTGTCAGTCAGTGGCTATGATAGGTATATTACGAAGTACAGAAGCCTTACATACGCTTAACCTATGGATAAGACCATGATCAACTTTCGCCTGATTCGTCACCTCTGGTTGTTCCTTGCGGTGGCTGAGGAGCAGAACTTCGGCCGTGCGGCGAAGCGCCTTGGCATGTCCCAGCCACCGCTGAGCGAGCAGATCCAGGTGCTGGAGCAGGCGCTCAAGGTCAAGCTGTTCGACCGCTCCCGACGCGGCGCACAACTTACCCCGGTGGGCGCGGCGATCCTGCCGGCGGTGCGCAAGTTCGCCGAGCAGTTGGAGCGCCTGGAACTCGCGGTGGAGGAAGCGGTGGCGGGGCAGTCGGGGATGTTGACCATTGGTGCGATCTCCACGGCGATGTTCGATGTGCTGCCGGGGTTGATCGAGCAACTGAAGCTTGATTATCCGCAGCTCACGGTGTCGGTGCGGGAAATCGACAGCGTCGAGGCGTTGCCGGCGCTGGAGGCCGGGGATATCGACCTGGCGTTTGCCCGGTTGGATGGCGACCTTGGGGTTTCGGTGCAGTCATTGCCATTGACGGAGGACCGGCTGGTGGTGGCGTTGCCGGCGGATCACCCGTTGGCGAGCCGCACGCGCATCAGTTTGTCGAGTCTGGCCAATGAACCGTTGGTGATGTTCTCGCGCAACGTCAGTCCGGTGTATTTCGACAATCTGATCGCTACTTGCCGTGCCAGCGGGTTTTCCCCGCGGGTGCTGCATGAGGTGCGGTCGGTGGCCTCGCAGATCGCGTTTGTCAGTTATGGGCAGGGGATTGCGTTGGTGCCGGCTTCGCTGAAAAAACTGGCCCCGGCCAATGTGGTGTTTCGGGCGTTGAGTCAGAAACTCAATGTGGTGACTACGGCTGTCGCGTGGAATACCCAGCGGCCGAATCCGGTGGTGGAGGCAGTGATTGCGCGGTTTCGCTAGGGGGTTGAGTACATATCCGTTATTTAGGTAACGGCCACCTATGGTTCCGCTCTTACAGCGGCTCACTTTGGAAAAGCCCCAAAGTAAGCAAAGGGC
>NZ_JAAAFU010000060.1:0-14844 GCF_019352905.1 Pseudomonas sp. Xaverov 83
GCCCTTTGCTTACTTTGGGGCTTTTCCAAAGTGAGCCGCTGTAAGAGCGGAACCATAGGTGGCCGTTACCGAAGAAACGGATATACCCCCCCTCTCAAGAACCCACCAAAGGCAACGAAAAACTAAACACCGCCCCACACGGCTCCAGGTTCTGCGCCCAGATATCCCCCTGATGCCGACCAATGATGTTCTTGCACAACGCCAGCCCAATCCCGTTACCACCCACCTTCGACGAAAAGAACCCGTCAAAGATTTTCTCCCGCGCCACGGCCTGAATCCCGCGTCCACAATCCTCGACACTCAACCGCGCCACGCTTCCATCACGGCAGGCATGCAACCGCAGCACCCGACGTTCGACGGGCAGCTCGCTCATCTCTTCAATAGCATTGAATGCCAGGTTCAGAATCACCTGCCCGATCAGCACTTTTTCACAAAGCACCATCAGCGGTTCAATACTGGGGAACAGTTCCAGCCGAACCTGACTCGGCTCGGCCCGCAGGCTGATGAAATATTGGGTTTCCTGCAGCAACTCATTGAGGTCCACCCACTCCGCGCTCCGCTCCAGCTTGACCACATAATCACGCACACTCTTGATGATGGTTGACGCATGCTCGACCTGTCGCACGGCACTTTGCAGCCCCCAGTTCACTCCCTGGTCGGCACTGTGGGTATCGCCCAGACGAATCAAAACCCCCTCGATAAAATTGCGGGTGGCCGCCAACGGCTGGCTCAATTCATGGGCAATCGCCACCGCCATCTCGCCCATGGCGTTGTATCGGGCCAGGTATTCAAGCTGCTGTTCACTGACACGCCGGGCTTCCTCAGCGCGGATCAGGTCCCGCTTCACCTTGTCTTCCCGGGAAATATCACGGAACTGCACCATCAGCACGTCGCGCCCGTCCAGGTGCACCAGCGTCGCGACCGCTTCCGAAAGAATCTCCACCCCGGCCTTGGAGCGATAACACCACTCGATGGTGCGCTGGCCACTGCGGGCCGCGCGCTCAAGCCAGCGCAGGCCGATGGAGCGCTTGTACTTCGGTGCGTCCCGGGTCATGTCCGGGGCCTTGAGCGGGATCAGTTCTTCCAGGGTAAACCCCAGCGCCGACAGCGCCGCGGTGTTGGCCCAGAGGATGTCCTTGCTCTGCGCATCGTGAAGGATGGTGCAGATCGGCATGGCTTCGATCAGGGTGTGGAAATCATTGTTATTGGGTAGGTACATCGCGTAGCCCTTGGCGGTGGATGGGACGACTACGGTGGCAAGTTATACCGGTTTGCAGCCGGGGGCACGCTCAGAAGTAATCGGGGGCGCAGTAGGGGATTTCTTTAGCCGGTGGGCTGCACGCCCCAATAGTTGACGGTGGACGGGCTTTTTACACTGGCCCCATCAACGCCTGCCACGGCGTCCATAACAACTACAACGGAGAAAGCCCATGCTGCGTTCTGCCCTCGTGCAACCAGACGCTTTACCCGACGTGCAGCCCGCGCTGTTCCAGCAGGTGCTCGATGAGGTGCGCCAGCGCCGCGACGAGTTCGACGCCGGCTCCCACGTGCCACGGGACATGATCGAACGCTTCAAGCAGGTGGGCATCTACCGGGCGGCCACGCCGCGTTGTTTCGGCGGCGATGCCCTGGCCCCGGCCAAGTTCTTGCAGATGATCGAGCGCATATCCGAAGCCGATGGCTCCGCCGGTTGGGTCGCCAGCTTCGGCAGCGCCGGGGTGTATCTCGCGGCCTTACCCCAGGAAACCCTCACCGAACTGTATGCCGACAGCCCCGACCTGGTGTTTGCCGGTGGCCTGTTCCCGTTGCAACCGGCAGAAACCGTCGAGGGCGGCTGGCAGGTCACCGGCACCTGGAAGTTTGCCAGCGGCTGCAAAGGCGCCGACTTGCTGGGCGTGGGCATCGGCGCGGCGGGCGGCAAGCCACGCACTGCCGTGTTCAACCCCAGCCAGGTTGAAATCATCGAAAACTGGGACGTGGTCGGCCTCAAGGGCACCGGCAGCCATGACTTGCGCGTTACCGACCAATTCATCGACGAGCGCTGGACCTTCATCCGTGGCGGCGCTGCCACCATTGATGAGCCGCTGTTCCGTTACCCGTCGATTGCCTATGCCGCCCAGGTGCTGGCGGTGGTCAACCTGGGCCTGGCCCGTGCGGCCCTCGATGAAATCAGCGCCATGGCCAGCGGCAGCGGCATCACCGGCGCACCGAAACTGGCGGACCGCGCCTACGTGCGCATCGAAATCGCCAAGGCCGAAGCCCGGCTGAGCGCCGCTCGGGGCTTTTTCTACGGCGCCACCGAACAAGTGTGGAACTCGATCCTCGCCGGCAACCCGGTCACGGCCGAGCAAACCAGCCTGCTGCGCCTGACCGCCATTCACGTGTCCCAGGCCGGCGCCGCCGTGGTGCAGAGCGCCTACAGCCTGGCGGGCACCACCGCGATCTACCTGCGCCACCCGCTGCAACGCTACCTGCGCGACGCCATGGTGGTGACCCAGCACGCCTTCCTCAGCGAAGGACTGTACGACGGCGCGGGCTCGGTGTTCCTCGGCGTTCCTCCATTTCCTGGCTACATCTGACTTTCAAGGATCAACCCATGTCCCAAGCCACTCAAGAACCGCTGCGCGTTGTGTTTTGCATCGGCATCACCCAGAACTTTTTCGACCTGCCTACCGGCGAAGGCCTGAGCGTGTGGAAAGGCTTCAGCCAGATGATGGGCGACCTCGGCGCCATGCCGGGCATCAATGTGCTGGGGGCGATGGATGACGACCGCTTGATGGTCGGCCCGTCGACCACCTCGCCGTGGACCGTCTACATCATGGCCGACGTTGACTGCCACCAGTCGGTGATCGACGCCTGCAACCTGTTCCGTACCACGCCGGTGGGTGAATACAGCCTGTGGCGCTACGCCAAGGTTGAAGCGCGGATTGGCCGTCCGCTGACCATTCCCGAAGCGGCCAGGGTGTGAGCCATGGACCTGTTGCAGCGTGTTGAAACCCTTGAAGGGGAGAGCCAGGTAAGGCGCTTGATGGCGCGCTACATGGACCTGTGCGACGTGCCCCGGGCGGCGATGAACGTCCGCGAGTTGGCCGGGTTGTTCACCGTGGATGCGGTCTGGGAAGGCATTGGCACAAGTGCCGCGCAGACCTTCGGCCAGCATCAGGGGCGCGACGCGGTGGCGGCGTTTGTCGGCAGCTACCTGCCACCGTCGGATCACTTCGCGTTGAACCTGCATTACCTCACCAGTGAGTCGATTCAGATGGACGGCAACACGGCTGCGGGGCAGTGGATCATGCAACAGATTTCCACCTACGCTGACCAGCGCAGCGAGTTGTTCGGCACGCGGCTGACCATCGATTTTCGCCGCGTCGACGGCACCTGGCTGATCGCGCATTTCCGTACGCAGCGCCTGTTCAATAGCATGTTGGGGGTGAACCCATGAGTACCTTCGTCAGCGAATTTCTCTTGGGTGGCAGCGGAAAACGCGTAGCCATCAAGGACTCCATCGACATCGCCGGGTATCCGACCCGCTCGGGCAGCCGTGCCTTTGATGATGCGTCGCCCGCGACCCGGCATGCAGACGTGGTGCGGTTGGTCCTCGACGCCGGCTGGCAGATCGTAGGCAAGACCAACCTGCATGAACTGGCATTTGGGGTCACCGGCATCAACGACTGGAGCGGTACGCCGATCAATCCCCAGGCGCCTGATCGGGTACCGGGCGGCTCCTCCAGCGGTTCGGCCGCGGCCGTTGCGGCGGGCCTGGCGGATATCGCCATTGGCACCGATACCGGCGGCTCGGTGCGAGTCCCGGCCGCGTGCTGCGGGGTTGCCGGTTTGAAGCCGACCTATGGCCGAGTCAGCCGCACTGGTGCGCAACCGGCGGTATCCAGCCTCGATTGCGTCGGTCCGTTTGCCGCGAACATGCAGGACCTGATCGCCGCGATGCAGGTGATTTGCCCGGGTTTCCAGCCACAGGCGGCGCCGTCCGGCAGCGTGCAGGTGGGCTTTCTGGATGTTGCCTGTGAGCCATGGCTGAAGGCGAGCCTGATGGCTGCCGTCGACGCGGCCGGCTGGCGTCAGCAGCGTCTGCATCTGGAGGATTTCGATGCAGCGTTCGGTGCGGGCCTTACGGTGATTAACGTCGAAAACTGGGCAGCCTTCGGTCACCTCACCGGTAAGGGACTGATCGGTGCGGATGTCGAACAACGCTTGTTGGCTGCCAGCCGCACCAGCGCCGCTGATTTGGCCGAAGCCGAAGTCGTGCGCACCCGCTTCAGCCATCAGGTGGACGCCGCGCTCGAAGAATTCTCCGTGATGCTGCTGCCGACGATGCCGGACCTGCCGCCGACCCTGGCCGAAGCCCGCAACGGCAGCCAGGCCGTGGCCCGCATGACGCCATTGGTGCGGCCATTCAACCTCAGCGGCCACCCGGCGCTGACGGTACCTGTGACCCTGGCCGACAGCGGGCTGAAAGTCGGGCTGCAGATTGTCGGCCGCAAGGGCCAGGACGAATGGGTGTGTGCCCTCGGCGCACAGCTGCAACAGAGCATCACGGCTCGCCAATAAGAACAACGCCTTGAGGAGGGCTCCATGAGTACCCATGAATACCGGCTGATTGCCAAATCGAAAAGCCTCGACGAGTTGGTCAAGCACGATCGCGTCGACGTCTCGCTGTACAACGACCCGGCGCTGTTCGAGGCCGAACTGGAAAAGATCTTCTACCGCACCTGGGTCTGGGTCGCCCATGAAAGCGAAGTGCGCAACAGCGGCGACTTCAAGACCGCGACCATCGGCCGGCGCCCGGTGATCGTGGTGCGCGACAAGAAAGGCGCGATCAACGTGCTGGAAAACCGCTGCCGCCACCGTGGCGCTACGGTTTGCGAGAAGCACAAGGGCAACGCCACCGGTTTCACCTGCCCGTATCACAGCTGGTCCTATGGTTTGGACGGCAAGCTGCGGGCGCTGCCTTACCCGGACGGCTACGAAGGCATCCTGGAAAAGTCCGAATTACCCCTGACCAGCCTGCGGGTCGACAGCTACGCGGGAATGGTATTCGCCAGCTACAACGACGACATTGAACCGTTGGCCGACTTCCTCGGCGGGGCCAAACACTGGATGGACCTGTTCATGAAGCAGGGCGCCGGCTACCCGATCAAGACCCAGGGCGAACACAAGTTCAGCTTCAAGGGCAACTGGAAGATCCAGCTGGAAAACACCACCGACGGCTACCACTTTCCGATCGTGCACAAGTCGTTCATGTCGTCGGTGGACGCCGAGACTTCGGAAATGCTCTCGTTCATGACCGACGAGCAGGCCGTCACCCACTCCCTGGGCAATGGCCACAGCGTGATGGTGATGGTGCCCGAGCATGTCGACCTGGACCATGACGACGGTACCGAGCAGTTGCAGGAGCGTTTCGCCCACGTCACCGAAGAACTGTCGAAAACCATGGAGCCGGCCCAGGTGCGACGCATCGTGCGCTCGCTGCACGGCGCCGGGTTCAACCTCAACCTGTTTCCCAACGTCGCCATGTCGATGTCGTTCTTCCGGGTGCTGCGCCCGGTGTCGGTCACCGAGACCGAAATCCGCCACGTCGCCCTGGGCATGGAGGGCGGCCCGCAGGTTGCCAACCGCGAGCGCCTGCGCATCCACGAACACTTCCAGGGCCCGTTCGGCTTTGGCAGCCCCGACGACGCCGAGGCCTGGGACCGGGTGCAACGCGGCTCGTATGCCGGCGTGGATGCGCCGATCCTGGTCAACCGTGGCCTGAACCGCGAAGTGCTGGCCGACAACGGCGACAAGGTATCCCACGCCACTGATGAAGGCGGCATGCGCGGGGCCTATGACATGTGGAAAAGGATGATGAGCCAATGAACACCCTGACTGGTTTTACCGCACCGCTGGCCCAGGCCATCGAATTCATCTGGCGTGAAGCCGAACTGCTGGACCACAAGGACTACGTGCAATGGGCCGCGTTGTGGAGCGAGAGCGGGCGCTACGTCGTGCCGATCGACCCGGACACTGACGATTTTGAAGCCAACCTCAACTACGCCTTTGATGATGCGCGCATGCGTGACTTGCGCATCGAACGGCTGACGGCGGGGTATTCACCGTCGGCGGTGGATGCGGCGAAAACCGTGCGCAGCGTTTCGCGATTCACCTTGGTGGAAGCAGCGGGAGAGGTGGTGGAAGTTAACTGCACGCAGTTGCTGTATGCCTACAAGCGTGGGGTGCACACGCCGTTCGTGGCTGACCTGAATTACCGCATCCGCTTCAACGCCGGGGTGGTGACCCTGGAGCGCAAGGTGGTGCGGCTGATCAATTCCACCGACAGCCTGAGTGCACTCGGCTTCCTGCTGTGAACCCGATCTGACCCACCACACAGAACCAATGTGGGAGCTGGCTTGCCTGCGATAGCGGTGTGTGAGCCAGCCCTTCAGGTACTGACCCACCGCTATCGCAGGCAAGCCAGCTCCCACATTTGAAATGAGGACATCCTGATGAACCGAATCGCCCTTGTAACCGGCGCCTCCCGCGGCCTTGGCGAATGCATCGCCCGGCGCCTGCACGCCGCAGGCTACCGCGTGGGCCTGGCGGATGTGCACCTGGACGGCGTGCAGCGCCTGGCCTCTGAACTCGACAACCACGGCGAAACCGCCGTCGCCCTCGAGCTGGACGTGCGCAACAAGGCGGATTTTATTCGCGCCCGGGACCTGCTCAGCGAGCGTTGGGGCGGCACCGATATCCTGGTAAACAACGCCGGGGTGTCGAAAGTTGCGGCGCTGATGGACATCACACCCGAGGAATTCGATGAATCGATGGCGATCAACCTGCGGGGCACGTTCGTGGCCTGCCAGGTGTTTGGTGCGCATTTCGCCGAACGAGGGTTCGGGCGCATCGTCAATATCGCCTCCCTCGCCGGGCAAAACGGCGGCACTGCCACTGGCGCGCATTACGCGGCGGCCAAGGGCGGCGTGGCCACGCTGACCAAGGTCTTCGCCCGTGAACTGGCGCCCCGGGGCGTGACGGTCAACAGCATTTCGCCAGGCCCGCTTGATTTGCCGGTGGTGCACGAAACCGTGGCCCCGGAGCGCCTGGAGCAGATCCTCAAGATCATCCCCACGGGCACCCTCGGTGACCCGCGCACCATCGCCGACACCGTGCTGCTGTTGATCGCCGACCACGCCGCCTCGATCACGGGCGCGTGCTGGGACATCAATGGCGGGCTGTTCATGCGCTAGTCACCCCCGAAGAGAGTGGGCCTGCTGCGCAGTCCAGCGAGAGCAAACTCCCTCGCCACAGGATAGCGTTCAACCGAAACAACAGGATTCAGGTGCTGCAATGATGAAGGTGAAGATCGAACGCATCGTCGATGAAGCGCTGGATATCCGTTCCTTTCGCCTCGTGCGCAGTGACGGCCAGCCTCTCGACAGTTATGAACCCGGGGCCCATGTGGACCTTACCGGGCCGACCGGCGTCACCCGCCAGTATTCGCTGTGCAGCCCGCCCCACGATGGCCGCGCGTACCTGGTGGCGGTGAAGAAAGAGGCGCAATCCCGTGGCGGCTCCCTGGCCCTGCATGAGCAGGTGCAGGAGGGCATGGAACTGGAGATGGGTGCGCCGCGCAACCTGTTCCGCCTCGACCCGGATGCGCCGGCCCATGCGCTGTTTGCCGCCGGTATCGGGGTGACGCCGCTGTTGAGCATGGCCTATCGACTGGCCGACAGCGGCCAGCCGTGGCGCCTGCACTATTTTGCACGTTCGGCGCAGTACGCGGCGTTTACCCAGCTGTTGGCCGATACGTTCGGTGAGCATGTGCAGTTTCACTATGGCGTCGAGCCGGGTGCGCTGGATGCGGCCTTGAGCACCTGCCTGGAGCAGGCGGGCGCGTCTGCCCACGTCTACACCTGCGGCCCCGCACCGTTCATGCACAAGGTGGTGGAAGTGGCGGCCCGCAGCCGCCCCGAGGAGGCGATCCACCTGGAGCACTTCCAGGCCGATCCGGCGGCGAACGCCGGGTCCAGTGGTGGTTTCGAGGTGGAGCTGGCCAGCTCCGGCGTGGTGCTGCAAGTACCGGCGAATTCCAGCCTGGTGGACGTGCTGCAGGCCCATGGTTGCGACATCGACACCGAGTGCCGCGAAGGCATCTGCGGCACCTGCATTGTCGAGGTGCTGGAAGGCGTGCCCGAGCACCGTGACAATTGCCTGTCGACCAAGGAGAAGGCCGCCAACCGGCAGATTTGTGCGTGTGTTTCCCGGGCAGTTTCCGCTCGTCTGGTATTGGATATTTGATCGGCGCTACCCGTAAGATTGCTTGGACCAAAAAAATAAAAAACGTGAGGCCTTGCGGTCATGATGAGTTCAACGGTGCAACGTAATGAATCGTTCGAGCGTTGGTTACAGCAGGTTAACCAGGCCTGTGGACGCTTCGATGCCCGGGCCCTGGGCGCGGGGTTTTATGGGGAGTTGAGCGAGTTTCGCAGCGGCGCGATCAAGCTCAGCGTGGTTGATATGGCCCAGGTGCATCTGTATCGCAGCAGCAAGGAAGTCAGTACCGGCAACGAGGGGCACTATTACGCGGTGTTCCAGTTGCAGGGCAGCGCGCAGCTGGAGCAGGGTGACAACCGTGCGCAACTGGGCTGCGGTGACATCGCCCTGATCGACGCTTGCCGTCCCAGTGACATGACCTACCACGACAACTCCCGGCAATTGTCGCTGATCCTGCCGCGCCAGGTGGTGGAGCGCGGTTCGCACTTCACTGCGGTCAACTGCGCGACCCGTATCTCGGCGCGCACGCCGTTGGCGCTGATGGCCAGCCAGATGGTGCTCGACACCCGCCAGCAAAACGACCTGGGCATGCAGGAAAGCGAAGCCGTGCTGGATGCATTGGTCAGCCTGTTGCTGCCGGGGATCAGCGCCCGGGACAACGGCGTGGATACCCAGGAACGGCAGTTTCGCAAGACTATCGCCTACATCGACGCGCACATCGGCGCTGAAGAACTCTGCCCCGAGCTGATTGCCCGGGAAGTCGGGGTGTCGGTGCGCGGGCTGTACCGGATGTTTTCCAAGCGCGGGCTGGTGGTGGCGCAATACATCAAGCACCGACGCCTGGATTTCTGCGCCGAAACCTTGCGCCATTCGCCGGCGGAGCAGAAGCTGTCGGCACTCTGTTATGCCTGGGGCTTCTCCGATTCCAGCTACTTCTCATCGGCGTTCAAGTTACGCTTCGGCGTGTCACCGGGCGAGTACCGCAAGCGCTATAGCCATCATTGATGCGTGCCGCCCCCGGACCTGGAATGCATTTTCCTGTGGGAGCCGGGCTTGCCCGCAATGCAGGCCACTCGGTCTGACAGGTACACCGCATCGATCCCATCGCAGCCTCGCTAAAGCTCGACAGCTCCCACATTGAATGCATTTTCCTGTGGGAGCCGGGCTTGCCCGCGATGCAGGCCGCTCGGTCTGACAGGTATACCGCAGCGATCCCATCGCAGCCTCGCTAAAGCTCGACAGCTCCCACATTGGAATGAGGTCAACTGTGGGCTGGCTTGCCTGCGATGCAGACCACTCGGTCTGACAGGTACACCGCAGCGGTCCCATCGCAGCCTCGCTAAAGCTCGACAGCTCCCACATTGGAATGAAGGTCAACTGTGGGAGCTGGCTTGCCTGCGATGCAGACCACTCGGTCTGACAGGTACACCGCAGCGATCCCATCGCAGCCTCGCTAAAGCTCGACAGCTCCCACATTCAATCATCGCGCGCTACGGATACAACACCTCGCGGACCAGCATGGCGATGCTGGTCACGCCCATCTTTTCCTTGATCTTGGTGCGGTGCACGTCAACGGTCTTCACGCTGATGTTCAGCTCGCGGGCAATCACTTTGCTCGCTTTGCCGTCCACCACCAGCATCAACACTTCTCGCTCCCGGCTCGTCAGCAGCGCCAGCTTGCCTTGCAGATGCTCGCGCTGTTCCTGGTCGGCCTGGGCCTGTACAGCGGTCTTCAGCGCGGCCTGGATGCGGTCGATCATCTGTTGCGGGTTGTAGGGCTTCTCGACGAAATCCAGCGCGCCGTTTTTCATTGCGGTGACCGACATCGGTATGTCGCCGTGGGCCGACACGAAGATGGTCGGCAAGGTACTGCCGCGCCGGTTGAGGATCTCCTGCAACTGGAAGCCGCTGGTCTGCGGCATGCGCACATCCAGCACCAGGCAGGCGGGCTGTCGCGGGTCGTAGTGCTCAAGGAACTCTTCGGCCCCGGCGAAGCATTGGGCCTTTACGCTGACCGACTCCAGCAGCCAGGCCAGCGAGGTACGCAGGTCTTTGTCGTCATCAACGATGTAAACGATCGGTGTGCGAATTTCCATCAGGGACTGCCACGAGAATTTCTAATTATTGTTTTCGCACGCGGGCACGCTGCGGCGGACATTGGCTCATCTGTGGAGCCTTGCCAGCAGAATACCCAGTGTGAACGGCCCTGACGATAAAGAAACCACCTAGTCGGCATGGGGATCGTCTGAATGGTCGCGCCGCATGGGGCGTCTTAGTCTTGTGGCATCACCCACGGACCGTAAAGGGGCACCGACATGGCCGACCTGAGCCAGCAGCAAATCGACTTTCGCAACGCCATGGCGCAACTGCCGGCCGCGGTGAACATCATCACCACCAACGGCCCGGGCGGGCGTTGCGGGATCACGGCGAGTGCGGTGTGCTCGGTGACGGATTCGCCACCCACGGTGTTGGTGTGCGTGAACCGTGGGAGTGCGACCCATGATGTGTTCCGTACCAATGGTCAGCTGTGTGTGAACGTACTGTGCGGGGAGCAGGAGGAACTGGCGCGGCATTTTGCCGGGATGACCCAGGTGCCCATGGCGGAGCGGTTTGCCTGGGATCTGTGGGATGGTGGCGAGACAGGTGTGCCGGTGCTTCGGGACGCGTTGGTGCAGCTGGAAGGGCGGATCAGTGAGTGCAAGGAAGTGGGCTCCCATTCAGTGATGTTTGTGGAGTTGTCGCGGATAGGCGTTCGGGAGGAGGGTGACAGCCTGGTGTACTTCAATCGGCTGTTTCACCGAATTGAACATGCTGGCGCCCATTGCTGAAGATGCAGAGGATCAAATGTGGGAGCTGTCGAGCTTTAGCGAGGCTGCGATAGCGGTGGGTCAGGCACCCAGTTTATTGACTGTGCCGACGTCATCGCAGCCTCGCTAAAGCTCGACAGCTCCCACAGGGGACGTGCTTCGTTGGTTAGAAGTTAGTGGCGAACACCACTTGGCTGTAGAGGTTTTTATCGTGGTTGCCCAGCTGCGTGCCGCCTTGCTCGGCGCTCTTGTCCGGCTGGTACAGGCCGATCAGCGGCATCACCGTCAGGTGGTCGTTGACGTGCCATTCGGCATACAGGTCCAGCTCGTGGCCGTCGTTGTTGCCGAGGTTGCGGTCGATGGTCTTGAAGTCGAACAACATCGCGCCGACGTTGAGGTTCTGCAGGGGCGAAACCTTGAACGTGACGTTCTGGATGCGTGAGTTGTTGTTGAACGGCCCGGCGTAGTTGCCCGCCACTTCACCCTGGAACCAGGTGCCGTAGCCACGGCTGAAACCGTAGAACAGCGGGTCGAAGCCTTCCGAGAAACGGCTGTAGCGGTAGCTCACATACGGCGTCCAGGTCACGTCGGAGAAGGCCCAGCCGGCTTCCAGGTACCAGGCGTCTTCGTTGCCGGTGTGGGGCTTGTCCTGCCAGGCGTATTCGCCGGACAGGAACAGGTTGGTCACCCCGGCATTGCCCGTGGCCCGCAGGCTGTAGGTCTTCATGCCATCGCGTTCCAGCTGCGTGGGGGAGGCATACTGCTTGTCGACATCGGTGGTGTCGATGTACGTCAGCCCCACGGTGCCTTCGGCGGCCACGTGTTCGAGGGTGGCGACGTACATCTCGGTCTTGGCCTGGGCACGGTTGTCGGACTTGAGCCACATCAGGTCGCTGCGCCAGCCGTCCTTGCCGCCCAGGCGCAACACGGCGGTTTCGTCGAAGGCCTTGCGGGCGGCGATGTAGTAGCCGCCGCCGCGATTGAGGTCGCCATCGGCCACGCCCTTGCCGAAGTTCAGCGCGTCGCCGTCAATCAGGAAACCGTCGCCGACCACGATGTTCTGGCGGCCGAAGGACAGGTCCACGCCATTCTCGCCCAGAGCCTCAAACAACGTGCCCGAGCGCCAGCCAAGGTAGGCGTCTTCGAATTTTGTGGTGCGCTCCGAACCGTCGCTGAAACCTGCGGCATCGCCGTCGCCCCAGGTACCGGAACTCAGCAGGTTGGCCGCACCGTAGGTGGTGCCGGCGCCGCTGAAGCTCTTGTCGAAGCTCAGGCCGTACTTCACGTAGCCCTCGCGCCAGGACGAGGAGCCCTTGGCGAGGCGGCCGGATTGACTGTAGTTCTGCTGGCTATGGAAGGCACCGAAGACCGCTTCCAGCGTGGCGTTCAGATGACTGCTGTCATCGGCGTACAGCTCATAAGCGCCGGCCGGGTTGGCACCGATCAACAGCGCGAGGGTCGAGAGACGAAGCAAGGGGGACTTGAGCATGGTGTGGCATCCATTCTTGTTCATGACCACAGGGTTGGGGTCTGCCGCGATACTAATGCTGGCGAAGTGACGTGCCTTTTGTCTGGTTGCCAAAGACTTGACTGTGCTTGCCAGAATCCACGGTTTGGCAGCCCGGCCAATACGACTGGCACGCAGGGCAAAACCCGAGCGACCTTGAGCCCTGACAATCGTCGGCAATTTCGATGATTTCCAAGGTCGTTTTTCTATGTTCACTGCACACAGATTGTCCCTGGCCGGCGTGCTGTCGCTGGTCCTGGCCCACAGCGCATTCGCCGCTGAATGCGGCCCTGACCAGAGCCGTGGCGCCCAGGTTTTCGCCAACGAATGCGGCGTGTGCCATGCGGTGGCGAAGGGCGGCACGACAATGATGGGGCCAAACCTGGCGGGCATTTACGGGCGTAAATCCGGCTCCCTGGCGGGCTTCAGCTACTCCCAGGCGATGCGTGACAAAAACGTCGAGTGGCAAGCCGAGACCATCGCGCAATTCATCACCCAGCCCCAGGCGTTTGTGCCCGGCACCTACATGCCCTACATGGGCCTGGCTTCGGCCGACGATCGCCAAGCGGTCGCCTGCTTTCTCAAAGAACAACATTGAATACAGGTGAATCATGAGCAACGTTGAAATCCTGCCGCAGGTGGCTGCATTCCTGGACCGTCGTCATGGCTGCTTTATCGATGGCCAGTGGGTATTTGCCGAGGGCGAACACATCAAGGTGGTCAACCCGGCCACCGGGCAAACCCTGTGCGAAACCCTCGATGCGCCGCTGCACGTGGTGGAACAGGCGGTGCAGTCATCCCATGCGGCGTTCAAGTCCCGCGTGTGGTCTGGCTTGCGCCCGGCCGACCGTGAGCGGATTTTGCTGAACTTCACCGCGTTGGTTGAGGCCCATGCCGAGGAACTGGCGCAGCTGGAAACCCTGAGCCAGGGCAAGTCGATCAACCTGGCGCGGGGGCTGGATCTGAACGCCACTGTGGAGTTCATGCGCTACATGTCGGGGTGGGCGACCAAGATTGAAGGGCAGACCTTTGACGTGTCGATCCCTTTGCCGCCGGGGGCCAGGTTCACTGCGTTCACCAAGCGTGAGCCGGTGGGCGTGGTGGTGGGCATCGTGCCGTGGAATTTCCCGCTGCTGATTGCGGCCTGGAAGTTGATGCCGGCGCTGGCGACCGGGTGCACGGTGATCATCAAGCCGGCGATGGAAACGCCGCTGACGGCGATGCGCCTGGCGGAGCTGGCGCTGGAGGCGGGGATTCCGGCGGGGGTGTTCAACGTGGTGACCGGCGGCGGGGCGTCGGTGGGGGGCGTTCTGACTGCTCATCCGTTGGTGAGCAAGGTGTCGTTTACCGGTTCGACTGCCGTGGGCAAGAGTGTGGGGGTGGCGTGCATGGAAAACATGACGCGGTTTGCCCTGGAATTGGGGGGCAAGAATCCGATGATCGTGTTGGCGGATGCGGATATTGATAAGGCGATCCAGGGGGCGATCCTGGGTGGGTTGCTGAACAACGGGCAGGTGTGTGCGGCGGCTTCGCGCTTTTATGTGCATCGTTCGGTTTATGACCGGTTTGTCGAGGGGTTGGCGGCGGCGGTGTCGGCGATGCCGTTGGGGGCGGGGATGGATGGTGAGGCGGCGATTAATCCGTTGGTGTCGCGCAAGCAGCAGCAAGGCGTACTGCGCCATATCGAGCAGGCCCGGGCTGAAGGGGCGCGGGTGGTGATCGGTGGGGATGAGGTCGCGGGTGAGGGGTTTTATGTGCGGCCGACGATTTTGGCGGATATCGATCATGGGATGGCGGTGGCCCGGGAGGAGGTGTTTGGGCCGGTGTTGGGGGTGATGGCGTTTGATGATGAGGATGCGGTGATTGAGCTGGCCAATGACAATCGGTATGGGTTGGCGGCCAGTCTTTGGACCAATGATCTGGGTAAGGCGATGAACCTGGTGCCGCGAATCGAGGCGGGGACGGTTTGGGTGAATGCGCATGTGTTGCTGGATCCGGCGATGCCGTTTGGCGGGGTGAAGCAATCGGGCATGGGGAGGGAGTTTGGGCGGGCGGTGATTGAGGCTTATACCGAGCTGAAGTCGGTGTGTATTGCGCATTGATTGGGGGCATATCCGTTATTTAGGTAACGGCGACTTATGGTTTCGCTCTTACAGCGAGTTACTTTGCAAAAGCGGCAAAGTAACCAAAGCGCTCTGCCCCGCCTGTCGGCGCCTCGCTGTGGCTCGGCGTTCCCTCACTCCGGCATTGCTCCGCGGGCCG
>NZ_JAAAFU010000010.1:0-10782 GCF_019352905.1 Pseudomonas sp. Xaverov 83
GCGTTTTGCTTACTTTTGCGCTGTTCAAAAGTGAGCCGCTGTAAGAGCGGAACCATAAGCGGCCGTTACCGCAGCAACGGATATGTACCCCCCAAAAACCAATCAAAAAAAAGCCCCACAAATGCAGGGCCAAAAAGGTGCAGCAGTCATGCCTTAGGGCGACGATCCATCACATGGCAAGCCTTCCCCTCAGACCGCTTGATCGAATGCAGCGGCTGCAAAACGATACGCGAGCTGATCCCGATATACGTCTTGATGTGCCTGCTCAACTCACTGGACACAGCTCTCTGCTGTTGATCATCCAGATGCTGATGCTCAGCCTTGAGCTCCACATGCACATCCACACTGTCCAGATTGCCATTACGATACAGATGTATCTCATAACACTCTGAAAGCTGTTTTATTTTAAGCACCTGCTCCTCGATCTGCGTGGGAAACACATTAACCCCGCGAATGATCAGCATGTCATCACTGCGCCCGGTGATCTTGTCGATCCGCCGCATCGGCCGCGCTGTCCCCGGCAGCAACCGCGTCAAATCCCGGGTGCGGTAGCGAATCATCGGCAACGCCTCCTTGCTCAAGGAGGTAAACACCAATTCACCCATCTGCCCATCCGGCAACACCTCACCCGTCACCGGGTCGATGATCTCCGGGTAGAAGTGATCCTCCCAAATGGTCGGCCCATCCTTGGTCTCCGCACACTCCATGGCCACCCCAGGCCCCATGATTTCCGAAAGCCCGTAAATATCCAGCGCCGTGATCCCCAGTCGCGCCTCAATCGCACCGCGCAACTCGGCAGTCCAAGGCTCGGCCCCGAAGATCCCCAACCGCAACGCCAGCTTGTGCGGATCAATGCCCTGGCGCTCGATTTCATCGGCAATGTTCAGCATGTACGAGGGCGTGACCATGATGATGTCCGGCTGGAAATCCTTGATCAGTTGCACCTGTTTTTCCGTCTGCCCGCCGGACATCGGAATCACCGTACAACCCAGGCGTTCCGCGCCGTAGTGGGCACCAAGGCCGCCGGTGAACAGCCCGTAGCCATAGGAAATATGCACCTTGTCGCCACGTCGCCCGCCGGCCGCGCGGATCGAGCGGGCCACCACATTGGCCCAGGTGTCGATGTCGTTCTGGGTGTAACCCACCACCGTCGGCTTGCCGGTGGTGCCGCTGGACGCATGCAGGCGCACCACCTCGTTCATCGGCACGGCAAACATGCCGTAGGGGTAGCTGTCCCGCAGGTCGCTTTTGGTGGTGAAGGGGAATCTGGCCAGGTCCTCCAGGGACTTGATGTCGTCCGGGTGCACCCCCAGCGCGTCGAAGCTCTGACGGTACAGCGGCACATTCTGGTAGGCGTGGCGCAGGCTCCAGCGCAGGCGCTCCAGTTGATGGGCGCGCAGTTCGTCGACGCTGGCGGTTTCCAGCGGGTCCAGTACGGGGTTAAGCACGGCGTTTGGAATAGGCATGTTCATGAGTTCACTCGAATTATTTTTGTGTATCAGCCCACCGCACACTGCGGGCTTTGAGTGCATGCCCCAAGGATACCGCTAGGCTCCCCGGGAATCGCGAATCTTTAGTCGGACAGGCGCTCGATGATCAGCGCGATGCCCTGGCCTACACCGATGCACATGGTGCACAGGGCGTAGCGGCCTCCACGTTCCTCCAGTTCATGCAGGGCGGTGGTTACCAGCCGTGCGCCGCTCATCCCCAGCGGATGGCCGAGGGCGATGGCGCCGCCGTTGGGGTTCACCCGTGGGTCGTTGTCCCCCAGGCCCAGCTCGCGCAGCACCGCCAGGCCCTGGGCGGCGAAGGCTTCGTTGAGTTCGATCACGTCCATGTCCGCCAGGCTCAGGTTGGCCAGTTCCAGCACCTTGCGGGTCGCCGGCACCGGGCCGATGCCCATGATGCGCGGTTCCACGCCGGCGGTGGCCATCGCCACCACCCGGCCACGGGCGACCAGGCCGTGACGCTTGGCAACTTCCGCGCTGGCCAGCAGCAGGGCGCAGGCGCCGTCGTTGACCCCGGATGCATTGCCGGCGGTGATGCTGCCACCCTCGCGGAATGGCGTGCCGAGTTTCTGCAGTTGTTCAAGGGTGGTGTCGCCGCGGGGGTGTTCGTCGTGTTCCACCACCTTGGCCGGGCCTTTGCGCTGGGGGATTTCCACCGCGACGATTTCCCTGGCCAGGCGCCCGCTGGCCTGGGCGGCGGCTGCACGTTGCTGGCTGCGCAGGGCAAACGCGTCCTGGTCGGCGCGGGAGATATTGAACTGCTCGGCGACGTTTTCAGCGGTCTCCGGCATCGAGTCGATCCCGTAGGCCTTTTTCATCAGCGGGTTGACGAAGCGCCAGCCAATGGTGGTGTCGTACAGCTGCGCATCGCGGGAAAACGCCTGTTCGGCCTTGCCCATTACCAGCGGCGCACGGGACATCGATTCCACGCCGCCCACCAGCATCAAGCCAGCCTCGCCACAACGAATCGCCCGGGCCGCGCTGCCGATGGCGTCGAGCCCCGAGCCGCACAAACGATTGAGGGTGGTGCCCGGCACGCTGACCGGCAGCCCGGCCAACAGCGCCGACATGCGCGCCACGTTGCGGTTGTCTTCGCCGGCCTGGTTGGCGCAGCCGTAGATCACATCGTCGACGCTGCTCCAGTCCACTTGCGGGTGGCGGCGCAGCAGTTCGCGCAGCGGCACCGCTCCGAGGTCGTCGGCGCGCACGCTGCTCAAGGCGCCGGCGTAGCGGCCGATCGGGGTGCGGACTGCGTCGATGATCAAGGCGTCATTCATTCGGATTCTCCTGCGCCAGCACCGTGCCGCGCACTTTGTAGGATTTGCCATGGAACAGCGCAATCAGCTGGCCCAGTTGGTTTTCGATACGGACGTCGTAGTTGCCGGTGCGACCCGAGCGGCTTTGCTCGCGGCAATCGGCACTCAAGGTGTCGCCCAGGTGGGCCGGGGCGATGTAGTCGATGCTGCAGCCGAGCGCCACGGTGGCGTCGTTGTAGCTGTTGCAGGCCAGGGCGAATGCCGAGTCCGCCAGCGCAAACAGGTAGCCGCCGTGGCAGGTGCCGTGGCCCTGGATCATGTCGGCGCGCACGCTCATGCCCAGTCGTGCGCAACCCGGCGCCACCGAGAGCAGGCGCATGCCCATGCCCTGGCTGGCGGCATCGCGGCTGAACATGGCCTGGGCGCATTGGTTGGCCAGGTTCATGGCTTCATGGTTGGTCATGTGGTGCGCTCCTTTCAGCGGCCCTTGAAGCTTGGGCTGCGTTTTTCCATGAAGGCGGCGACGCCTTCGCGGTAATCCTCGCTGCGCCCGGCCAGGCGTTGCAGGTCGCGCTCCAGCTCCAGCTGTTGGTCAAAGCTGTTGCTCAGGCTGGCGTTCAGGCTGCGCTTGATCAGCGCCAGGCCGTAGGTCGGTTGCGTGGCCAGGTGGCGGGCCAGGGTCAGGGCTTCGTTGCGCAATTCGGCGTCGTCCACGCAGCGGTAGATCAGGCCCCATTGCTCGGCCTGCTCGGCGCTGAGGCGATTGCCCAGCAGGGCCAGGGCCTTGGCGCGGGCCATGCCCACCAGGCGCGGCAGGGTCCAGGTGCCGCCGGAGTCGGGGATCAGACCGATCTTGCAGAAGGCTTGAATGAAGTTCGCCGAGCGGGCTGCCAGCACCAGGTCGCAGGCCAGGGGGATGTTCGCGCCGGCACCTGCCGCCACGCCGTTGACCGCGCAGATCACCGGCAGGGGCAGGTCGCGCAGTTGGCGGATCAGCGGGTTGTAGAACTTCTCGATGGATTCACCCAGGTCCGGCACCGCGCTGCCGGGTGCCACGTTGCGGTCGCTGAGGTCTTGCCCGGCGCAAAAGCCGCGGCCTTCACCGGTGAGCAGCAGCACGCGCACGTCGGGGTTTTCCTGGACCCGCTTCAACGCTTGCTGGACTTCGCCGTGCATCTGCGTATTGAAGCTGTTGAGCTGGTCGGGGCGATTGAGGCTGAGCAGGGCGACGCCGGCCTCGATGGAAAACAGGATGTGTTCGAAGTTCATGGTCGTGAGGCCCTCACGGTGCACGCTCGGCGGTCAGCCGGCTCATTATTGGATCGGCGTGGTCAGCCGGTTTTGCCGGAGTATAGCTTTAACGTGATACATAAATGCAATGATAAAATTGATTTGTTGTGTCTTGTTTTAAGTTTGATAAAAATGAATTGCTCGCTGTGTTGGTCGATAAATACTTGATAAATCCCCTATTTCATTGGATTTAAGTCGAATATTGACGGCGCCATATCACGTCAGGACGACACTTGATCCAAGCGATACGCTTTTTCAGCTTTGTGCTTGTAAAAATGATGTGATACAAAATAAACCAAGATCGGCATCGCTTTGCGAATACGCCATAAAAGGAATCCCCATGACTTGCTACAGCCTCGACGGCCTGACCCCGGTGGTCGACCCCACGGCCTACGTCCATCCCTCGGCGGTACTGATCGGCGACGTGATCATCGGCCCCCATTGCTATGTAGGGCCGCTGGCGAGTTTGCGCGGCGACTTCGGGCGCATCGTCCTCGAAGAAGGCGCCAACCTGCAGGACACCTGTGTGATGCACGGCTTCCCGGACAGCGACACGGTGGTCGAGCGCAACGGCCATATCGGCCACGGCGCCGTGCTGCACGGTTGCCGGATCGGCACCGATGCGCTGGTGGGCATGAATGCGGTGGTGATGGACAACGCCCGTATCGGCGCTCGCTCATTCGTCTCGGCGGCGGCGTTCGTCAAAGCCGGTTTCGAGTGCCCTGAGCAGTCGTTGGTGATGGGCACGCCGGCCAGCGTCAAGCGCAGCCTCAGTGATGAAGAGGTGCACTGGAAACAAACCGGCACCCGTGAATACCAGCGCCTGGCTCAGCGTTGCCTGGAGCAGATGCAGGAATGCGCACCCCTGAGCGCACCGGAAGCTGATCGCCCACGCATCAGCGACAGCGGCCTGCGGCCCAAGGGCAGATGAATCGCCTGCATCCCGACGCCGCTAAAAACGGTATATTTTCTCTTTTTGCCTCGGTACGCCCATGTCGTCACTGACACCCCTGAACCAACTGATTACCCGCTTCCAGGAGCAGACGCCGATTCGCGCCAGTTCCTTGATCATCACCTTGTACGGGGACGCCATCGAACCCCACGGCGGGACGGTGTGGCTGGGCAGCCTAATCCAGTTGCTCGAACCCATCGGCATCAATGAACGGCTGATCCGCACCTCGATCTTTCGCCTGACCAAGGAAGGCTGGCTGACCGCCGAAAAAGTCGGGCGCCGCAGCTACTACAGCCTGACCGGTGCCGGGCGTCGGCGTTTCGACAAGGCCTTCAAGCGGGTCTATAGCTCCAGCGTGCCGGCGTGGGATGGTTCGTGGTGCCTGGTGATGCTCACGCAGCTGACCCAGGACAAGCGCAAACAAGTGCGTGAAGAGCTGGAGTGGCAAGGTTTTGGTGCGATTGCCCCGACCGTGCTGGCCTGCCCGCGCAGTGACCGCGCCGACGTCAATGCCACCTTGCTCGACTTGGGTGCGCAGGAAGACACCATCGTCTTCGAGACCACCGCCCAGGATGTACTGGCCTCCAAGGCCCTGCGGGTGCAGGTGCGCGAGAGCTGGAACATCGAGGAGCTGGCGGCCCATTACAGCGAGTTCATCCAACTGTTCCGACCGCTCTGGCAAGCGCTTCGCGAGCAGGAACAGCTACAGCCTTCGGATTGTTTCCTGGCACGGGTCCTGCTTATTCATGAGTACCGCAAACTGCTGCTGCGCGACCCGCAATTGCCCGACGAATTGCTCCCCGGCGATTGGGAAGGCCGCGCCGCCCGCCAGTTGTGCCGCAATATTTACCGGTTGATCTACGCCAAGGCCGAGGAATGGCTGAACAGCGCGCTGGAAACTGCCGACGGCCCGTTGCCGGACGTGGGCGAGAGTTTTTACCGGCGGTTCGGGGGCCTGAAATAAGGAGCGACGCTGTTCAGGAGAACGGGTGGAGTGAGGTGGCGTAGAGAATAAAAATAAGCCTGCGTGAGGCCTGAACATGATGTCTTCAATTGCACAGCGCTGTGACGGGTTCGACCAATGGATCCATCAGATCAATCAGATCTGTGGCGCATTCGATGGGCAAATCCTGGGGGATGGTTTTTCCGGGCAGATCCGCGAGTACCAGAGCGGCGCGCTGAAACTCAGCTTTGTCGACGCCTGTCAGGCGCGGCTGTTTCGTACCCCCAGCCAAATCGCGGCGGGCGAGGGCGGCAAGTACTTTGCCGTGTTCCAGCTCGACGGCACGGCGGGCATGGCCCAGGGCGACAGCAAGGCGCTGTTGCGCGCCGGCGACATTACCCTGATCGATGCGGCGCACCCCAGCGACTTTACCTACAGCGAGAATTCGCGGCAGTTGTCGTTGATCCTGCCGTCGTACCTGGTGGAGCAGACCTTGCGCTTCAATCCGGTCAAATGCGGGCACCGCATCGAGGCGACGTCGCCGATGGCGATGCTGTCCCGGCAGCTGATTCTGGAGGCCACCCGGCAAGACAACCTGACTTTGCAGGAAAGCGAGGCGACGCTGGAGGCGATCATCAACCTGCTGCGCCCGGCGATCAGCCAGGCGGGTGAGGGCAGCGACGCCCATGAGCGAGTGTTCCGCAAGACGCTGGAGTGCATTGACCAGCATATTCGCTCCGAAGAGCTGTGCCCCGAGTGGCTGGCGCGGGAGGTGGGAATGTCGGTGCGCGGGCTGTACCGGATCTTTGCCCGCAAGGGCCTGGTGGTGGCGCGGTACATCAAGAACCGGCGTCTGGATTTGTGTGCTGAATCCCTGCGCCAATCCAGGGTGGAGGAAAAACTTTCGGTGTTGGGGTACTCGTGGGGGTTTTCGGATTCGAGTTATTTTTCGACGGCGTTCAAGTCACGGTTCGGCATTGCGCCGGGTGAGTACCGCAAACAACACGCCTGATCAGGGGATACGCCGATCAAAAATGTGGGAGCGGGCTTGCTCGCGAATGCGGTGTGTCAGTCACCCAATGCATCAACTGAACCACCGCATTCGCGAGCAAGCCCGCTCCCACATTTGGATCGCGTTTCGTTCAGTTGGGCATTCCATCTTCAATGGCAATCCCTTGGGCACGCATCTCCTTGATCAACCCCGCCCTTGTGCCCGGCAGATTGAGCATCGCTTTGTGCCGCAACTCAGTGACTTCCTCAGCGCTGTAAGGCTTGTAATCCACCGGCGTACTCTTGCCCGCCATCCCGTCCGGGCGCATCAGCCAGTTCAGCAAATCCGCCAGTTGCCCATCGTTCAGCGCCGACTGCGACATCCCCGGCACTCGTACCAAAAACTCCCGACCACCCGGCACCTTCAGAAAGTTGCCGACAAACCCGGTCATCCTCGGCGTGTCGTTCCCCGCCGAACCCATGCCGCTGCCCAGATGGCAGCCGGCACACTGCAGCTGATAGTTGGTCGCCACGCTGTACCCGGCCTGGGCAATCGGCGTTTGTGGCGACTCATTCCCCGGTGCGTGCTTCTGGTTTGGATTGGGAATGGCCCGAGCCTGGGCGAGCGGGGCAGCCAGTGCACATACCAGCCCCAGCAATAACAACCTGTGCATGACGATCACCTTAGTGTGTCGGGGCGGATGGCCTGGACCAGCCGCCCCAATCGGGCTAAACCGCGACGCCGCGAATGATCGAGACCGTGCAGTGGTAGATGTGGGATTTGGCCGCCAGGCACCAGTTCACATCGTTGTTGTTGAACGGTCGGTATGCCGGTTCTTCGCTGTCGTTACGCGTGCACGCGCACTGCGCGCAGCTTTGCTTACCGCAGCAGTCGTTATAGGAAATGATGTAGTCCTTGCCGTCCGCCGGGTTGCGGCAGGTGCCGATCCAGGTCACCTGGGACGCCTCGGTGCCCGGTGGGCAAGAGGTCACCGAACCGCCACAGCAACTGCACAAGAAACCGTCGATGGAGCAGTATCGCCAGTAGTCGCAACTGTTCGGGTCGCCCGGATCACCGGCTTTCGGGTTATCGGCAGCCAGCGCCTTGCTGGTGCGGTCCAGGGGCAGCAGCAGGGGCAATGCGGCGCCTGCGACCATCAGCGAGCCCATACGGGCCAACAGTTTGCGTCGCGACGTGGTGTCGGCCAGGCGACGGGTCGAGCGCTCGAATAACAGATCCAGCAATTTCATGAGAGTCTCCCTGCCTTAATCAATGGCTATGGCCGTGGCTGTGGTCGTGGGGATGCGGCTGGCTGTTGAGGTATTCCTGCAGCGTCGCGCTTTTCAGGTGTTCGACTTCGAACAGGCTGTCCAGGTGCTCGCGGGAATTGACCAGGCCCTTGGCGCGCAAGGTGCCGCTCTTGTCGATCAACGCGGCGTAGGGCAGCTTGCCGATCTGGTAGGTCATGCCGACTTCCGGGCCGACCACGTAGGTGACGTCGTCCAGCTTGTGCTCGGTGATCAGCGCTTGCTGGGCTTCCATGTCGCCGTCGCTGATAAACACCACATCAAGGCGGTCGGCCTGTTCCCTGGCGATGGATTTGATCGCCGGCAACAGAGATTTGCAGATCGGGCAGGTGGGCGAGAGGAAGAACAGCAACTGGTTCTTCTCACCGGCATAGCCGAAGTTCACCGGGCGGCCTTTACGGTCGGAAGCGGTGACTTGCGGCGCCGGCTCATTCACCGCCACGCCCTTGTCGACCATCAGCGCGCCGGCCGGGGCGATGCGCCCGTGCAGCACGCCAATCTGGCGCACCAGGCCCATCACGGCAAACGCCAGCGCCAGCAGCAGTACCCACAGCAGTACGTTGGAAACAATAAGGCCTTCCATTGATCACCTACCAATCAGTTTGAGCAGAAGAGGGGAGTTCGCCAGCAGGCCATCGGCTGCGGCGTAAATCAGCAGCGCGACGGCGCTGGCGGCGACGGTGACGAAGCCGTCGAAAAAACCCAGGTCACGGGCAATCGGCAGCACGCTGGCCAGCAGGGCCACGGCCACCAGTGCGCCGTTGCGCAACAGCAGGATCGGCCGCAACGGCTGCGCCTGGTCGGGGCCTGCGCAGCCGCAGTCGATGTCCCGGCGGCCGCGCCACAGGTTGATGCCAATGGCGGCGGCGTACAGCGCAATCAGGCCGGCGGCGCTGAGGGCGGCCCAGGAACGGCTGGCCGGAACCAGCAGGGCAAAGGCAATCACCAGTTCCAGCACCGGGATTACCCGGGCGGCGGGGCGAGTCACTGCCTCTGGCAGCAACTGGTAATCGGCCAGTTGCCGGGCGAAGCGTGCCGGTGCGCGCAACTTGTGGGTCGCGGCACTGGCCAGCAACACCGCGATGGCGAGGGCGCTGGCAATGATGAAGATCGGGTCGATATGCATGGCCGAACCTCTTTAGTAGCTCATGATCTGGGTTGCGGTCTTCGCTACCTTGGCCATGCTACCGGTGAGTTTATTGGTCTTGAGGTCGAAGATCTGCAAGCCGCCTTCGACGTCGGCACCCAGCAACAGGGGCTTGTCGTCGCCGGTGGCTTGCATGCTCCAGACCGGGGTCGGGGCTTCCAGGGTGGCTATCTTCTTCATGGTCTTGAGGTCATAGGCCCAGATGATGGTGCTCGGGTCTTCCCACTTCATCGGCTCGTGGTTGTCGTGCATCAGCACGTACATGCGGTTGAGCTTTGGTGCCACAGCCATCAACTGCCAGCCACCCGGAGCCCAGCCGGTTTTCTTTTCCGCGTCGGTGGTGAGTGACCAGGACGGCAGGATTTTCGGCTCATCGCCGGAGAAATCTACCGGGCGGATGGTGCCGGTGGTGGTGGTGAAGTAGTAGGTGTCGCCCACGTTCACCGCGCGTTCGTTGAGCTTCTCGGCGTTGGGGTCGAAGAAGTGCGTGCGGTTGCGTGAGGTTTCCTGGCCCTGCTCGTTCAGCGTCACCACTTGCAGGCTGCCGTCGCCGCACAGGGAGGCGAAGCGGCGGGTACCTACGGGGTAGTTGAGTACGCAGCCGGGGATCGCGATTTCGGCGGTGACGGAGCGGGACTGGGTGTCGACCACGGTCACGGAGGTGGAGGGGGTGAAGTTGTAGATGTAGACGAAGCGGTCATCGCCGCTGGTCTTCAGGCCGTAGCGTTGGGTCAGGGATTCGGCGCGTTTGTTCGGGATCAGGACTTCCCACGAAGGTGACAGGCTGGAGCTGTCCCAGGCGGTGAGCACGTCGGTGCGGTCGCCTCGGGTGCCGCGGGAGTAGTAGATGTCGGCGCTGTACAGGGTCTTCTGGTCGTGGCTCAGGGCCGAGGGGGCGGCGAAGCCGGTGGGGACCATACCGAGGACGCGCTTTTTGTCGGGATCTACCACGGTGACGCGGCCGACTACGAAGCTTTCGAATTCGACGTCTACCACGAAGGCGCGGTGGGCTTCCGGTGGGAAGGCCAGGGTGGTCTGGCCTATGGTGTCTGGCGGTAAATCCGCCTGGGCGCTGTTCAAGCCGAGTACAAGCAGGCCCAGACCCAGCGCTGACTGTACGTTGATCCTGTTGCTTCGCATTAGGGGCACTCCCTGAATTTTTTGTGTTTTGCTAATCGCGGGTGCTTTGGCAGATTCTTGCAACTGGATTCTGCCTTGTGGGGGGATTGCAAGAATTGTTGTGGCTGCCAAGTGGTTGTTTGTCTGTGCCAATGGGGTGGGGTGGGGGTGTATATCCGTTATTTTTGTTATGGCTGGTATTGGTTCCGCTCTTACAGCGGGTCACTTTTGAAAGGAGCCCAAAAGTAACCAAAAGGCTCTTGCCCCAC
>NZ_JAAAFU010000061.1:0-216 GCF_019352905.1 Pseudomonas sp. Xaverov 83
CCAAATCTGAAGCTGATGCAGCTCTGCTTTTCTGTGGGAGCTGGCTTGCCTGCGATGCAGACAACTCGGTGTGTCAGGCACACCCAGTTGATGCTATCGCAGGCAAGCCAGCTCCCACATTTGACTATGCCCGCTTTTGATTTGGCTTTTGCTCTTCAACACTCAAGCCGGCCGGTAGGCCGCTGTGCTCTTGATCTGCTTTTGATCTTGATCTTA
>NZ_JAAAFU010000062.1:0-75642 GCF_019352905.1 Pseudomonas sp. Xaverov 83
TGGATCTTGCCTTTGCTTTTAACACTCAAGCCGGCCGGTAGGCCGCTGTGCTCTTGCTTTTGATTTTGATTTTGATCTGACTGCCCCAATAAGCCCGAGGCCGAACGCAGTGCGGAGCGGGTAAACCGGCAGGACGCCGGTTTAGCCGCGCCGGGCCATGGATGGCCCGTCGCGGCGGCCCGCGGAACAATGCCGGAGTGAGGGAACACCGAGCCTAGGCGAGGTGCCGACAGGCGGGGCAGAGCCCTTTGCTTACTTTGGGGCTTTTCCAAAGTGAGCCGCTGTAAGAGCGGAACCATAAGCCGCCGTGACCGAAGAAACGGATATGTACACATGCATGGCGCAGTAATTGCGTCCCCCCCAACCCAACCCCCCAAAAAAAGGAGCAACCCCAATGCAACTACGCGCCTTGCGATATTTCCACGAGGTCGCCCGCTGCGCCTCCCTGCGTAAGGCAGCCGAACGTCTATACGTCACCCCAACCGCCGTCAGCCGCCAGATCGAACACCTGGAACACTTCTTCGGCGCCGCCCTGATTGAACGCGGCCCCCGCGGCATCCGCCTCACCGCCGAGGGCGAATGCCTGGCCGAACAAGTCACCTCAACCCTGCGCGGCCTCGACCAAGTACGCGAAGTCATCGCCAGCCGCCAAAGCCAGGTGGCCGGTAACATCAGCATCCATGTGTCAGAAAGTATCGTTTCCACCGTACTCGCCCCGGTACTCGCCACCTTCTACCGCGCCCATCCCAAGGTCACCTTCAACATCGTAATCGCCAGTGCATCGGCCACGCTCGACGCCCTGTGCAGCGGCGAGGCAGACCTGGGCCTGGCGTTCTACCTGCAAGAACGCGCCGACGTCGAAGTCACTGCCCATTGCCAGCTGTGGCACCGGGTGCTGGTCAGTGCCGAACACCCCTTCGCCCAACGCGAAAGCATCGAATTGAGCGAACTGCAAGGCCAGCCCCTGGCGATTCCCGACTCGGCCTACGGCGTGCGCCAGGCCCTGGAAGTGGCCGCGAAAAAACGCGGAGTCACCCTCGAACCGGTGTTCACCACCAGCTCCCTGGAAGTGCAGAAAAGCCTGGCCCGGCAACGGGCAGCGGTGCTGATTTTGCCCCAGGTCGAGGCAGACGTACGGGACTTGGGCGACGGCCTGGTCGCCGTGCCGATCGCCGATGAAGACCTCGGGCGCATCCGCATCGACCTCTGCGTATACCGCAACCGCCCCCGTTCGGTGGCGGTGCTCAAGTGCCAGGAGATGCTGGCAGGGGCGATGCAGCGTTGTTCGCTGAACTGAGCCTGAGCCTCAGAAGATGTTGATCGGCACATTGGCAACGAGGCGGAACTCATCGTAGCTGCCGTCAATCTGCCCGCCGCTGGCGCGGTGGTTGTAGACGATGGTGCGCAGTACGGTGTTCTTGAGTGTTCCGGACTGAATCACATAGGCCACCATCAAGCCGTTTTCGTTGTGCTTGGCGCCATCCAGGCTGCGCACGTTGTAGCCGGTGTTGTGGCCGTTGCGGTCGCCATCGTAATGGGTGCCGTCGATGTCCCAACCCTTGGCGTGCCACAGGCTGGCAGTGAGGCCGGGCACGCCGTAGGCGGCGAAGTCCAGGTCGTAGCGCAGTTGCCAGGACTTTTCGTTGGGGCCGTTGTAGTCCGAGTACAGCGAGTTGGCCATGTAGTTGCCGGTGGACTCCCACACGTAGTCGAAGTATTCATTGCCAAACACCTGCTGCCAGGCCAGCGTCAGGCTGTGGGCCAGGTGCGTGGCGGTGAAGGCCAGGCTGGCGGCGTTGTTGTCGATGTAGCCGAGGTTTTTGTCCCCCGAATCGCTGGTGTGGTAGTAGTTGAAGGCGGTCTTTAAGGCGATGTCGCTTTTGTCGCCGATGCGGTGGGTCAGGCCGACGTAGGTCTGGTCCCACATGTCTTCGAAGCGCGACGCGTAGACGCTGGCCTCCAGCCCGTAACCCGGTTTGACCGTGGCCCCCAGGTAGCTGATGCGTGCGCCGCTGTAGGCGCGGTTGCCGAAGGTGGTGGTGAGCTTTTCGGCGCCGGTGCCGGTGCGCGGAATCGCCCGCTCGAAGCTGCCGCCCTGCACCGACAACCAGTCGAATTCGTTGCTGAACAGGCCCACGCCCTGGAAGCTGGAGGGCAGGGCACGGTTGTCCTTGTAGCGCAGGATCGGGTTGTCGGTCATCAGCCGGCCCGCCTTGATCTCGGTGCTGGACAGGCGCAAACGCACGTCGCCCACACCCAGGCGGCTCCAGGTGGGAATCGCATCGCCGTCGCCGTCTACCAGCACCCGGTCGCCACCATTGGCCACCTTGCCGTGGCCACGCTCCAGGTTGACCGCACTGAAGATTCCCGCATCCACGCCCACGCCAATCAGGCCCTGGGTGTAGCCGGAGCTGTACTTGAGCATGCTGGTCTGCACCCAGGTTTCCCGTACACGGGTGGGCTCGATGCCGCCGGGTTTCTTGATGCTCAGGTGGGTAGTGCGCTTGGTGTGCTGGTTGGAATAGTAGTGGCGCAGGTTAAGGTCTAGGGTGCTGCCTTCGAGGAAGCCCGGTGCACTGGCTTGAGCGTTCTCTTGGGCGAAAGCCTGGGTGCTGGACGCCAGGGTGACGGCCAGTAAAAGACGTGAATACATGGTAAATCCCCATACAAATCAGACGTAAGGCGACCGTCCCGGCAGACCCTCAGGCGCTGCCGGTCAGTGGCGAAAAGACGCGGGACAGTGGGAAAAGGTGTTCAGCGAACCGAAGCTTCTGTGAGCCGGGTTTCGCGGGCCGGGCTGCCGGGCAGCGACGGGCGGGTTTCCTTGGCGAACCAGGCGGCGGTGAGGCACACCAGGTTGGCGATCAGCAGGTACCAGACCGGTGACATTGGATCGCCGGTGGTGCCGATCAGCCAGGTAATGATGATCTGCGCGGTGCCGCCAAACGCCGCCACACCGAAGGCGTAGACGATGGAGAAACCGGTGGAGCGCACGGATTTCGGGAAGCTTTCCACCAGCAGCACGATCAACGCCGCGCCGCTCATGCCGTGCAGGCCCGAGAGTACCGCGAGGGTCAGCAGGAAGGTCGCCGGGCTGGGGTGTTCGGTCATCAGTTGCAGGGCCGGGAACAGGATCAGCAGCAACACCACCCGCGGTGTCATCAGGATCAGCCGGCGCCCGAAGCGGTCGCAGAGCATGCCGCCGGCCACCGCGCACACGGCCATGGCGGCGCCCGCCACCAGGGTCGAGAGCATGGAAATGCTGGTGGGCAGCTTCAGCTCGGTGAGGGCGAAGGTGGTCATGTAGTTGAGGAAGTACTGGGTGATGGTGCTGCCGGAAAGGATCAGCAACCCCAGTACCAATACCCGCCGGTGCTTGCCGCAGACTTCCCGTACCAGGTCGCTGGTGCTGGTCTGCTCGCCGTGGCCGTGGAAGGTTTCGGCGAGGTTGCGGCGGATGTAGATGCCGATCGGCAATACCAACAGGCCGAACACAAAGGGTACGCGCCAGCCCCAGCTGTTGAGGTCTTCCGGGGACATGACTTTGGTCAGGGTGAACCCTACCAGCCCGGCCACCATGGCCGCGACGCCCTGGGCAACCACTTGCCAGCAGGCGTACGTCCCGCGTTTGTGGGGCGGCGCCGCTTCGAGGATATAGGTGGTGGCGGGGCCGGCTTCACCGCCCCAGGCCAGGCCCTGGATCATGCGGGTGAGCACCAGCAGGATCGGTGCCGCGATGCCGATGGTCTCGTAGCCGGGCAATATCGCGATGCTGCCGGTGCCCACGGCCATCATCACCAGGGTCAACAGCATAGCCGGTTTGCGCCCGACGCGGTCGGCGTAGGCGCCGATCAGCACCGCGCCCAGTGGTCTGACGATAAAGCCGATACCGAACGCGGTGACCGACAGCATCAAGCTGACGAAGGCGCTGTCGGACGGAAAAAACGTGTGGCCGATCATCACCGCAAAGGTTGCGTACACACCAAAGTCGAAAAACTCCACGGCGTTACCCAGGACCACGGCAAAAATGCTCTTTTTGCCGGCGTCCGGGGACGGTGTTTCGGGTGCGTGATCAGGATCGGATCGTGTCAATTGCTCAGTGTGCATACCAGCCCCTCGATTTTAGTTATAGGTCGTCCAAGCTCCCGGCCGTGTAGGCCCGGAGCTGGCGTGTGGGTGGGCAGTTCTTACAGAGTCAAAGTCAGGAAGGATTCGGCCAGTGGTGGATTGCGCCACGCCAGCTCTCGTAGGTTTTAGCGATTTGCAGCAGCCATTGATCGGCGAAACGCGGGGCGATCATCTGCAAGCCGATGGGCATGCCATCGGCGGCGAAACCGCAGTTGATCGACAGCGCCGGTTGTTCGCCCATGTTCCAGGGCACCGTGAACACGATGTGTTCGAACGGCCGTTGCGGGTCGTTGCTGGGTGAAGGCCACTCAGCGGGGAAGGCGTTGACTTGGTTGGTGGGGGAGAGCACCAGGTCGAGTTCGGTGAACACCTGCGCGGCGCGGCGGCGCATTTCGAAGGTCTGGTTGAAGCCTTTAACGGCCTGTACGCCACTGATCTCGGCGCCTGGCGCGGCCCAGTCGCGGATATACGGCAAGACCTTGTCGAACTGCTCGCTGCTCAACGCGGACAAGTCGCCCCACTGCCGGGCGCGCCAGAAATGATCGAGGCCGTCGAGTTGTGCCCGGTCCATGATCGGCGGGATCAGCGTGACCTTGGCGCCATGGGCTTCGAACAGCCGTGCGGCGTGTTCCACCGCTTCACACACGAAGCCTTCAGGCTGCATGCCCACACCAGGCTCGAGCATCAGGCCGACCCGCAGGCCCTTGACCGACAACGGTTGGTTGCTCCACTGGGTGGCGAGTGGCGGCAGGCTGGTGGCGTCGCGGGCATCGGGGCGGGCCAGGTGTTGCATCAGCAGCACGCAGTCGTCGACGGTGCGGGTCATGGGCCCGGCGGCGCGGCCGGTGTAGTACGGGTCAATGGGAATGCGCCCCAGGGTCGGCTTGAATCCCACCAGGCCGCACCAGGCGGCGGGCAGGCGCACCGAGCCGCCGATGTCGGTGCCCACGTGCAGTGGGCCGTAACCGGCGGCAGCCGCAGCGGCGGCACCGGAGCTGGAACCGCCAGTGTTGTTGGCGGTATTCCACGGGTTGCGGGTGATGCCGTGGAAGCTCGACAGGCCGGAAGACAGCATGCCGAAATCCGGGTTGGTGGTCTTGGCCAGGATAATCGCGCCTGCTTCACGCATACGGGCTGCGGGCGGTGCGTCCCTGAGGGCCGGGGTCAGTCGGGTGGCGGCGCTGCCGAGGGGGATAGGCACACCTTCAGTGGCGATCAATTCCTTGAGGGTCACCGGTACGCCGTCGAGGGCACCGTTGGGCTGGCCCTTGTTCCAGCGCTCGGTTGAGGCCTGGGCTTGCTGGCGTACCTGTTGCGGGTCGAAGGCATAGAGCGCGTTGATCTTCGGCTCCCAGCGGTCGATATGGGCCAGGAGCTGGTCGTAGTAGTCGATGGGCGCGAGTTGCCGGCTGGCAAATTGCGCCAACAGTTCGGCGGCCGTAAGGGTATGCAGGTCAGTCATCGAACGCTTCCTTGTGATGGGCCGGCTGGCTCATGGCGGGTTGCAGTAGGAACGACTATATAAACCCCGATGTGGCGCGGCCATCACAATCGGTGCAGTTCAGTGTTGCGTTTTTGTGTGCACTGAAACCCGAAGCGCAGCCTCTGGCTTATTTTAAAACCTCAGGCGCAGGCGCTTGAGGCTTTTGTCGTACGGATGGAGCGGTGATTGAAGAACGGCTCCTGTTGAGGTGGGCGGTTCTTTCGAGCGTGTGAAGTGTTCCAGGTGGTGAAATCGAAGCGAGTGACAGAGACTACGTTTTCCTGGATCAGCATGATGGGGGCTGGGTGGCTGCTATCTGAATAACGTGTGCTCAGGGTGACTTCCAGTGTGTCCTTGTCACGGTAGCCGCTAAGCAGGGGGAGAAGAGTAAATGCATGGTCCATTCCTTCTGACTCGGTGGGCATGCCAACGAATACGACAATGCCTACGTACACCTTTCGATCGTTCAAGCTGAACATGCAAGGCGTGTACTTCTGGATGGATTCTCTGAGCAGGTATTTGAAAGGTGTGCCTTCAAGGATGTTCAGGGCGAGCCGGCAGTTCAGTTGTTCATCGGATTTCAACTTCAGCTCTTTTTTCTTCGCGTTGACATAAAGTCTTGCCCAGAGAGAAGGAATGACCAGGGTGGTCAAGCCGGTCTGCAGCCAGAAAACCCAAAGTGCGGCATTCTTTTCGTTGGCAATATCGAGTTGTACCAATAAGGCGCCGAGATAGCGGCCATAGTCTGTTGCAACCCCACGGCCTGCGACGTAAACCGCCTGTTGGGACAATGCCAGAATCAAGGCACTTGTCAGGCTGGCGACGACCAGGCAAACCAGTCCCAGTCGCGCAACCTGTAGATAGAGTAACTGCCCTTCAAAACGATGCAGCCGGCAGTAGTAATAAGGATGCTTGATACACACCAGATAACCGCTGACCAGTAACGGAAAAATGATCAGCAGGCCCATGAATCATTGGCCTCCATTTTGCGGACTTGGCGAATTGCTTCTTTGTAGGCCTCGGATTCCATGACTTCTTCGGCGGAGACTGAAATACCCCATTCTCCCTCAATCCTCATGGTTCTTTTTGACTTGATGGCTTCCACCGTATCCAAGTCATCCTGAGTCGGCTTACCGGCAAACAACGAATACAATCCAAACATGGCGACGACCTCGAAAAGATGTAGTCGTTTTTATAGCAAGCGGCCTTGACCCCCGCCATTGATGGCCGGCGTGCCAGCGTCGCCAGTTCCCGTAGGAAACGTCTCCATTTACACCAACGGTCTAAAACGTCGGCGGCGTAATCACCCAAATCACCACCGCATCCACCTTCCCGGGGTTGCCATACCGATGGGGCTCACTGCTGGAGAAGCTGAAACTGTCCCCTTCAGCCAGCTGAAAATGCCGCTCGCCCACCCATAACTCAAACGTTCCGCTCAACACATAACCCGCCTCTTCACCCTCATGGCTATAGCTCTGCTGGCTATAGGTGCCCGGTGGAAAGCGCGAGTGCAGCATCTCCAATTGATGATTGGGCAGGGGCGTCAGCAACTGGTCGACGATCCCGTCCTCATAGTGAATGCTCTGGCGATTGTTCCTGCGCACCACAAACCCTTCATCCTCCGCTGCCGGCGTGGTCTCGCTGGCAAAAAACCACTGGATCGTCACCCCCAGGCTGCGGGCGATGTTGAACAGGGCCGGGATCGACGGGTGGGCGAGGTTGCGTTCCAGTTGGCTGATATAGCCGGCCGTCAATTCGCTCATTTGCGCCAATTCGGTAAGCGTCATGCCCCGGGCCTTGCGCAAGCCACGGATGCGGGTGCCGAGAAACAGCTGTGGCGGTTGGTCGTTCAAATGTCCCACGCTACCTTCAATCCTTCATAAATCGCCTCTTCGGCGGTACGCGGCGCCAGGCAATCGCCGATGCGCCTGAACGCCACCAGGCCTTCCAGTTCTGCGCCCAGAGTGTCCACCGGCTGGTGACCCTGGCACAACACCAGGGTGTCGATATTTTCCAGCAGCATCGGCTCGCCGCTGGCGGTGTGTTGCAGGTAGACGGTGGTGTCGTCGCAGCCATACAAACGAGCGTAAGGGATGATGGGAATGCCCAGCCGGTGCAGTTCACCGGCCAGTTGATCACGCACGTACAACGGCAGGTTTTCCCCGCAATGGGTGCCGTTCACCGCCAGTTGCACCTGATGGCCGGCGCGCGTGAGGCGCTCGGCAATGCCCGGGCCGATCCAGTCGCAACGCCAATCCACCACGACCACCGAACGGCCCAGCGGGACCTCGTCGCGCAGCACTTGCCAGGCGTCCAGCACCTGTAGCTCACCGCCGCGTTCGAAGGCCGGCCAGTAGGGTTCGGCGCCGGTGGCGACGATCACCAGCTCGGGTTGTTCGCGCTCCACCAAAGCACGGTCGACGCGGGTATTGCGCACCACGCGAACCCCGGCCAGTTCCATCTCGCGCTGCAGGTTGGTACTGGCGCCGCCAAACTCGCTGCGCCGTGGCAGTAACTGTGCGAGGAGCACCTGGCCGCCCAGTTGGGCATTGGCCTCATACAAGGTCACTTCATGGCCGCGCTGTGCTGCCACCGCTGCGGCTTTCATCCCTGCCGGACCGCCGCCGACGACCATAATCCGCTTGCGTCGCAATGCCGGTTGCAACTGGCCAAACTGCAATTCGCGGCCGGTCTCGGGGTGCTGGATGCAGGAGATCGGCAAGCCTTTGTGGAAGTGGCCGATGCAGGCCTGATTGCAGGCGATGCATGCCCGTACATCTTCGGCATGGCCGCTTGAGGTTTTGGCCGGCATTCGCGGGTCGCAGATCAACGCGCGGGTCATGCCGCATACATCGGCCTGGCCGCGCTGCAGCATCAGCTCGGCCTCGTGGGGCTGGTTGATGCGCCCGGTGACGAACAGCGGAATCGACAGGCTGGCCTTGAACGTTGCGGCTTCTGTCGCCAGGTAAGCCGGAGCAATAGCCATGGGCGGCACGATATGGATCGCGCCACCGAGGGAAGCCGAGGTGCCGGCGACGATGTGCACATAATCCAGCTGTGATTGCAGCTGTTGCACGGCCGCCAGGGAGTCATCTTCCGTCAGGCCTTCGGGGTCGCGCTCATCGGCTGAAATACGCAGGCCGATGATGAACTGTTCGTCGGTTTCTGCCCGTACTGCGGCGATGATTTCCCGCAGGAAACGCAGGCGTTGTTCAAGCTCGCCGTTGTAGCCATCGGTGCGGCGGTTCACTCGCGGGTTGAGAAATTGCGCCGGCAGATACCCATGGCTGGCGACCACTTCCACGCCGTCAATCCCCGCCTGATGCAGGCGCCTTGCCGCCGCACCGTAGCCGGCCACAATCTCGTCAATCATCAACTGGTCAAGGGCGCGCGGCATCACCCGGAACCGCTCGTTGGGCACCCCTGACGCCGAGTAAGCCACCGCCAGCAAGCCATCCGCCGACTCCATGATTTCCCGTCCCGGGTGGAAAATCTGCGACAGCACCACGGTGCCGTAGGCATGGCAGGTTTCGGCCAGTCGGCGGTAGCCCTCGATGCAGCTGTCATCGGTGGCCATCAGTACATGGGAGGTGTAGCGGGCGCTGTCATGCACGCCGGCCACCTGCAACACAATCAGCCCGACGCCGCCTTCGGCACGTGCCCGGTGGTAGGCGATCAACTGCTCGTTGACCCGGTTGTCGGTGGGCATCGAGGTGTCGTGCCCGCTGGACATGATGCGGTTTTTCAGGCGTTTGCCGCGCAGCGTCAACGGTTCAAAAAGATGCGGAAAGGCATGGGGCGACATGGTGCGGATACTCCAGGCGCTGTTGTTATTATTTTTCTATAGGAGGTCAGCCTCAGTAAAAAATCAACTTGTTTTTTTACTGGCGACTGGATTAGCGTCAGCCACATCAACCACCCGCCTGGAGAATAAAAATGACTGGGGCCACCGAACGACAGCTGCGTGAAGAGCTTGCTGCCTGCTACCGGCTGATCGCGCACTTTCGCATGAGCGACCTGATCTTCACCCATATCTCGGTGCGTATTCCCGGGCCCGAGCATCACTTTTTGATCAACCCCTATGGGCTGATGTTCGAGGAGATCACGGCGTCCAGCCTGGTGAAGATCGGCCTGGACGGGCGCGCGGTCGAGGCTTCGACCCATGGCGTCAACCCGGCGGGGTTTGTGATTCACAGCGCGATTCACGGCGCCCGCGAAGACGCCCAGTGCGTGCTGCACACTCACACCCGCGCCGGGTGTGCGGTGGCGGCGCTGGAATGCGGGCTGTTGCCGGTGAACCAGATTTCCATGGAGTTCTACGGCAAGGTTGCCTACCACGACTATGAAGGCGTGGCGCTGGACATGGACGAGCAGCAGCGACTGGTGCGCGACCTCGGCGACAAACCGGTGTTGATGCTGCGCAACCATGGTTTGTTGACGGTGGGGGAGACGGTCAGCCAGGCCTTCCTGCGCATGTACTACCTGGAGAAGGCCTGCGATATCCAGATCGCCGCCCAGGCGTGCGGCAAGCTGATCCTGCCGCCTGCAGACGTGTGTGAATACACCGAGCGGCAGTTCAATGAGCCTGGCCGCTCATTGGAAGAGGGCGAGCTGGCAGACCTGGACGCCATGCAACTGGCGTGGGCAGCATTACTGCGGTTGCTGGATCGGGTGTCGCCGGGTTTCCGGGAGTGAGGTAGAGTCGTCCAGCCGACTCTACCCAAGGACACCGCCTCATGACCCAGGAATCCCGTTTCTCCCGTATGGAACCGGAATTGCGCAAGGCCAATCTGGTCCAGGCCACACTGGTGTGCCTTAAGCGCGACGGCTTCCAGGGCGCGTCGATCCGCAAGATCAGCGCCGAGGCCGGGGTGTCGGTGGGGCTGATCAGTCATCACTATTCGGGCAAGGATGAGCTGGTGGCCGAGGCCTATCGGTCTATCACCCGGCAAGTCATGGACTTGCTGCGTGACGCCATGGCCAAGGCGCCGCCCAGCCCGCGGGAGCGGCTGTCGGCGTTCTTTCACGGCTCGTTTTCCCCCGAGTTGCTGGACCCGCAACTGCTGGATGCCTGGCTGGTGTTCTGGGGCGCGGTCAAGACGGCCCCGGCGATCAACCAGGCCCACGAACATTCCTATGGCGAGTACCGCACCATCATGCGCTCGGCCTTGGTGGACATGGCCGAGGAGGAGGGTTGGAAGCAGTTCGACGCCGATTTGGCGGCCATCGCCTTGGGCGCCTTGCTCGATGGCCTGTGGCTGGAATCGGGGCTCAACCCCGGCACCTTCACCCCGGAACAGGGCATCCAGATCTGCGAAGCCTGGGTCGACGGCTTGCAGTCTGGCGGCCGCAAACGCTTCCAGATCAAACCCTGAACTAACGATTCCGCGCCGCCTGGACGCAATGTCCGGGCCGGCATTTTCCCCTCGAAAAATATTTGCAGTTACCCGATTGCCTCCTTACTGAACACTCGTTTAGTATCGCCCCATGTCGCACCCCTCAAGCCAATTAAAATAATTCGAGGATTCCATGACTACAGATCCGTCTGTGCTCACTCAAGTGCAAGCAGGCGTTGCCTGGATCACCCTTAATCGCGGCGCCCAGCGCAACGCCCTGGACATCCCGACCCTCAAGCACCTGCATGCGTTGCTGGACGGTTTCAACAGCGACCCGGCCTTACGTGTGGTGGTGTTGACCGGCACTGGTCGCAGCTTCTGCGCCGGTGCTGACTTGGCTGAATGGGCCGACGCCGAAGCCCGTGGCGCCCTCGAAACCTACGGCTGGACCGAAACCGCCCACGCCCTGATGACCCGCCTGCACACCCTCGACAAACCCACCGTTGCCGCCATCAACGGCACGGCCGTCGGCGCCGGCATGGACCTGACCCTGTGCTGCGACCTGCGTGTAGCCGCGCAATCGGCACGTTTCAAGGCTGGCTACACCAGCATGGCCTACTCGCCGGACGCCGGTGCCAGCTGGCATCTGCCGCGCCTGATCGGCAGCGAGCAAGCCAAGCGCCTGCTGTTCCTCGATGAATTGTGGAGTGCCGACCGTGCCCTGGCCGCCGGCCTGGTGGGCGAAGTGGTCGCCGATGAGCAACTGCACGCCCACGTCACCGACCTGGCCACACGCCTGGCCAACGGCCCGACCTTCGCCTTCGCCCAGACCAAAACCCTGATCCGCGAAGGCGCCGGGCGCAGCCTGCCCGAGCAGCTCCAAGCCGAACTCGCCGCCGGCTTGCTGTGCGGACGCAGCGCCGACGGTGCTGAAGCCCTGCGCGCCTCGATGGAAAAGCGCCCCCCGAATTTCTCCGGCAACTGATTCCTCCTCAAAACACCCCTCGAACGATCGACAGGTAGCGCCATGAATTTCCAGCCCAGCCAAGAACAAGACATGTTGGTGGACGCGGTACGCAGTTTTGTTGCCAAGGAATTGTTGCCCCACGAGGAGGCGGTGGACCGCGCCGATGAAGTCTCGCCGGAGCTCGCCGCACAGATTCGGGACAAGGCGATTGCCGCCGGGTTTTATGCCTTCAACATGCCGGAAGAGGTCGGCGGTGGCGGCCTGGATTACCTGTCCCAGGCGTTGATCGAACGGGAGTTGTCGAAGGTGTCCTGGGCGCTGCATGTGTTTGTCGCCCGGCCCTCGAAAATCCTCATGGCCTGCACCGGCGCGCAGATTGGCGAGTACCTGTTGCCGTGCGTGCAGGGCAAGAAGATCGACTGTTTTGCCTTGACCGAGCCGGGTGCCGGTTCCGACGCCAACGCGATCAAGACCCGCGCCGTGCGCAGCGGCGATGACTTTGTGCTCAACGGCAGCAAGCACTTCATCAGCCACGCCGGCCACGCGGATTTTGCGATCGTGTTTGCCGTTACCGACACCTATGAACACAACGGCCGCCAGCGCAACGCCGTGACCTCGTTCCTGGTGGACCGTGGCACGCCGGGCATGACCATTCGCCGAGGCCCCAAGTGCGTCAGCAACCGCGGCTATCACACCTATGAAATGTTCTTCGACGACTGCCGCGTGCCGGCCTCAAAAGTCCTCGGCGAAGTCGGCAAAGGCTGGGAGGTCGCCAACGCCTGGCTGACCGCTGGCCGGGTGATGGTGGCCGCCAACTGCGTCGGCCAGGCCCAGCGTGCGTTGGACGTGTCCCTGCAATGGGCGGCGGATCGCAAGCAGTTCGGCCAGCCCATCGGCACCTATCAAGGCATCTCGTTCAAGCTCGCCGACATGGCCACGCAAATCCGCGCGGCCGAACTGCTGACCCTGAACACTGCCTGGAAAATGGACCAGGGCACCATGACCGACGGCGAGGCCGGCATGGCCAAGCTGTTTGCCAGCGAGGTGCTGGGCAAGGTCGCTGATGAGGCCGTGCAGATTTACGGCGGCATGGGCTTGATGGACGAAGGGCCGGTGGAGCGCATCTGGCGCAACGCGCGGATCGAACGGATCTGGGAAGGCACTTCGGAAATCCAGCGCCACATTATTGCCCGCGAACTGTTGCGGCCGCTGTTGCGCTGATCGGGTGGGAGAACGCTTATGTCCCAGGCTATTCGCGACAATCTCAAGCGCCTGCTGGCGCCCCGTCACTTGGCATTCGTCGGCGGGCGCAGCATGGCCCGCGCCCTCAAGCGCTGCGCCGAAGGTGGTTTTGACGGCCAGATGTGGCTGGTCAACCCGCAACATGACAGCCTTGATGGCGTTCCCTGCGTGCGTCGCGTGGCCGATTTGCCGTGCGGTCCGGACGCGGTGTTTATCGCTACCAATCGCGAGCTGACCCTGACCTGTGTCGCCGAACTGGCGGCCATAGGTACCGGCGGTGCCATCTGCTACGCCTCCGGGTTTGCCGAAACCGGCGCCGAGGGCCAGGCCTTGCAGCAACAACTGCTCGAGGCGGCTGGCGAGATGGCGCTGCTGGGTCCCAATTGCTATGGCCTGCTGGATCACTTGCACAGCTCGGCGCTCTGGCCAGTAGCCCATGGCGGCAAGCCGGTAGAGAAGGGCGTTGCGGTGCTGACCCAGAGTGGCAACTTCGCCTACAACCTGTCCATGAGCGACCGTTCGCTGCCGGTGGCCTATATGGCGTCGGTGGGCAACCAGGCGCAATTGGGGGTTGCCGAGTTGATGGATGTGTTGCTCGACGAACCACGCGTCACGGCCATCGGCTTGCACCTGGAAGGCTTGAAGAATGTGCCGGGGTTCGCCCGTGCGGCCCATAAGGCCCTGGAAAAAGGCATTCCAATCATCGCCCTGAAAACCGGCGTGTCGCAGATCGGCGCCGAGTTGGCCTTGAGTCATACCAGTTCGTTGTCGGGTTCAGACGCGTTGTACGACAGCCTGTTTGCGCGCCTGGGCGTGATCCGGGTCAGCGGCCCGGTGAGTTTTGTCGAGACCCTGAAAGCTGCGGCCTGCGGTAACTTGCCGGCGGGCAACAACCTGATTGCCCTGGCCTGTTCCGGTGGTGATGCCGGGTTGATTGCCGACTACGCCGAGCGCAACGATTTAAGCCTGCCCAAACTCGATGAGGGCCAGCGTTCGGAACTGGCGCAGGTACTGCCGAGCTACGCCAACCTGGTCAACCCGCTGGATTTCACCACGGCCATCTGGGGCAACAGCGAAGCCCTCAATACCATGCTCGATACGGCACTGCGCACCGAAGCGGATGCGGCGATGCTGGTGCTCGACTACCCGGCGGAATTTACCGGTGAGCGCAAGGAATGCGACCTGCTGCTGGAGCTGTTTTGCAGTGCGCTGACTCGCCATGGCAAGACCGGCTTTGTCACCTCGGCATTCCCCGAATTGCTGCCGGCTCACGCGCGGGAGCGCCTGCATGCGCAAGGTGTTGCGGCGTTGCAGGGCGTAGAAGATGCGCTGGCGGCCTGGGGTCGGATTGCCGATTATCAAAACAATCGCCGGGCGCTGCTGGCGCGGGGTGAGTCGGTATTGGTGCCGCTGTGCCCGCAAGCGCTGGAAGCACTCGGACAGTCGCTTAACGAGTGGGACTCCAAGCAGGCGTTGCGGGCTTTCGGTCTGTCGACGCCGGCCGGTGTCTTGAGCACGCCAGCGCGGGCCATCGCCGATGCCAAAGTGCTGGGCTATCCGCTGGTACTCAAGGCAGTCAGTGCCGACCTCCCGCATAAAACCGAGGCGGGCGCTGTGGCGCTCAACCTGAGGGACGGCTTCGCCTTGACTGCGGCCCTGGCCCATATGCGTGAGCGGATTGCTGCCTACGCGCCGGGTGTACCGTTCGATCACCTGCTACTGGAATCCATGGCCACGCCGCCGTTGGCCGAGCTGATTGTGGGCATCAAACGCGAAAACGATTTCGGCCTGGCGCTGGTGATCGGAGCCGGTGGAATCCTCGTGGAATTGCTCAAGGACAGTCGCAGCCTGTTGCTGCCGACCACCGACGATGCGATCCGCAATGCCTTGCTCAGCCTGCGCAGCGCGGCATTGCTGCAAGGCTTTCGCGGGGGGGAAGTGGCCGACATGGAGGCGCTGGTGGCGGCGATTCGTGCGGTGGCCGACTACGCCTGCGCCAACGCCGGGCAGTTGCTGGAACTCGATGTAAACCCATTGCTGGTCAATGCCCGGGGCGCCACGGCGGTCGATGCATTGATCCGTCTCGCCCAGGTGTGAAGGAGATGACGATGCAAAGCAAAACCTTGACGGGCGGCCAGGCCCTGGTGCGATTGCTGGCCAACTATGGCGTCGACACGGTGTTCGGGATTCCCGGCGTGCACACGCTGGAGCTGTATCGCGGCTTACCCGGCAGTGGCATTCGGCATGTGCTGACTCGCCACGAGCAGGGCGCCGGCTTTATGGCCGACGGTTATGCGCGGGTCAGCGGCAAGCCAGGCGTGTGTTTCATCATCACCGGGCCAGGGGTGACCAATGCCGCCACGGCGATCGGCCAGGCGTACGCCGACTCGATTCCGCTGCTGGTGATTTCCAGCGTTAACCACACCGCCAGCCTCGGTAAGGGCTGGGGCTGCCTGCATGAAACCCAGGACCAGCGCGCGATGACCGCGCCCATCACCGCGTTTTCGGCGGTGGCGTTGAGTGCCGAGGATTTGCCGGAATTGATCGCGCGGGCCTACGCGGTGTTCGACAGTGAGCGGCCGCGGCCGGTGCATATTTCGGTGCCGCTGGATGTGCTGTCGGCGCCGATCAAGCGCGACTGGAACAATGACGTGGTGCGCCGTCCCGGGCGAGGTCTGCCATCGGCTGAAAGCCTCGATCAGGCCGTGGCGAAACTGGCGGCGGCCAAGCGTCCGATGATCATTGCCGGTGGCGGCGCGCTATTGGCGGCGGAGGCCTTGCAGCGCTTGAGCACGCAGTTGGCGGCGCCGTTTTTCAGCAGTGTCGCCGGCAAGGGGTTGTTGCCGGTGGCGCATCCGTTGAATGCCGGTTCGACCTTGTGTGTCGAGCCCGGCTGGCAGCTTATCGCCGAGGCGGATGTGGTGTTGGCCATCGGCACCGAAATGGCCGATACGGATTTTTGGCGTGAACGCCTGCCCATTAACGGCGAGCTGCTGCGCGTGGATATCGACCCGCGCAAGTTCAACGATTTCTATCCTTGCGCCGTCGCGTTGCACGGTGATGCCCGGCAAACGGCGCTGGCTTTGCTGGAACGCTTGCCAGCCAAGCCGCGCAACGCCGATGCAGCGACCGACGCGGTTGCAAGGTTACGCCAGGCAGTCAGCAGCGGCCACGGTCCGTTGCAACGGATTCACCAGGCGATTCTCGACCGCGTCGCCGCCGAGTTGCCCGCCAATGCCTTCATCAGCAGTGACATGACCCAACTGGCCTACACCGGCAACTACGCCTTCCCCAGCAATGCCACCCGCAGTTGGCTGCATCCCACCGGCTACGGCACCTTGGGCTATGGCCTGCCGGCCGGTATCGGCGCCAAGTTCGGCGCGCCGGAGCGGCCCGGCCTGGTGCTGGTGGGCGACGGCGGCTTTCTCTACACCGCCCAGGAACTGGCCACAGCGGTGGAAGAACTGGACAGCCCGCTGGTGGTGTTGCTGTGGAACAACGACGCCCTGGGGCAGATTCGCGACGACATGCTGAACCTGGACATCGAACCCATCGGCGTACTGCCGCGCAACCCGGACTTCGCCGCCCTGGCGCGGGCGTTCGGCTGCACGGTCAGCGAGCCACAGAACCTGGATGAGCTGCAGACGGATTTGCGTAACGGTTTCAAGCGCAACGGCGTGACCTTGATCGAGTTGAAGCATGCCTGTGTGAACCTTTAGAGGAGCAACACCATGAGCGAAAACAACAACAAAATGACTCAAGCGATGCACCGACGGGATTTCCTCAAACACAGCGCCGTAGCCGGTGCCGTGGCCGCCGCGTTTTCCATGGGCCTGCCGCTGCAGGCCTTTGCCGAAGAGGCCACGCCCAAGCCCGGCGGTGTGCTGCGCATGGGGCTGGCTGGCGGCAGCACCACCGACTCCCGCGACCCAGGCTCCTGGGTCGACACCTTCACCTTCGTCGGCTTTTCGGCGGTGTACAACACCCTCACCGAAATCGCGGTGGACGGCAGCGCCATCCCCGAATTGGCCGAGAGCTTTGAGTCGACGCCCGACGCGCGCATCTGGACCTTCAAGCTGCGCCAGGGCGTGACCTTCCATAACGGCAAAAGCCTGACCGCTGACGATGTGGTGGCCTCGATCAACCATCACCTGGCAGCCAACTCCACGTCGGCGGCCAAAACGGTAATCGGCGATGTGGCCAGTGTCAGCGCCAAGGGCAGCGATGCGGTGGTGTTCGAACTGCATTCGGGCAATGCCGATTTCGCCTATGTGGTCGCCGATTACCACCTGGTGATCATGCCCGCCAAGGACGGTGCCGCCGACTGGCAGGCCGGGATCGGCACCAGCGGCTATCGCTTGAAAAGTTTCGAGCCCGGCGTACGCATGGACCTGGAGCGCAACCCGGATTACTGGAAGCCGGGCCGGGCGCACTTCGCCAGCGCCGAGCTGCTGGCGATTGCCGACGGCGCAGCGCGGGTCAATGCGCTGGTCACCGGGCAAGTGGACGTGATCAACAAGGTCGACCTGAAAACCGTGGCCCTGCTCAAGCGCAATCCCATGCTGGTCATCGAAGAAACCAAGGGTGCCCAGCACTACACCTTCCCGATGCTCTGCGACAGCAACGAGTTCAAGAACAACGACATCCGCATGGCGATGAAGCATGCGATCAACCGCGAAACCCTGCTGGCCTCGGTGCTGCATGGCTATGGCCTGGTGGGCAACGACCATCCGATCCAGCCCGGCAGCCGCTTTATCAACGCTGCCCTCGAGCAGCGTACCTACGATCCGGACAAGTCGCGCTTCTACCTGCGCAAGGCCGGTGTCGAGTCGCTGAAGGTGCGCCTGCAAGCTTCCGATGCCGCCTACACCGGCGCAGTGGACGCCTCGGTGCTGTTCAAGGAACAGGCACGCCAGGCCGGGATTGATATCGACGTGGTGCGCGAGCCGGCGGATGGGTACTTCTCCAACATCTGGATGAAGCAGCCATTCACCACCTCGTTCTGGTACAGCAGCCTGACCGCCGACCGCATGTTCAGCATCGGATACGCCAAGGGCGCGGCGTGGAACGAAACCCATTGGGATAACGACCGCTTCAACCAGTTGCTCAACGCAGCACGAGGCGAGATGAACGCGCCGCTGCGCCAGGAGATGTACAACGAAATGCAGGGCCTGTGCCGGGACGACGGCGGGGCGATTGTGCCGTTGTTCGCCAACTCCGTGGCGGCCCGCTCGAACCGCATCAGCCATGGACCGCTGACGGCGCCGTATGGGGAACTGGATGGGTTGCGGCTGATCGAGCGGTGGTGGCAGGCGTGACTCTTGTGTCGAACGCTATCCCTCAAGCAATGAAGATCAAGTGTGGGAGCTGGCTTGCCTGCGATGGCATCACCTCGGTGTCCTGTTAAACCGCGGCGCCTGCATCGCAGCCTCGCTAAAGCTCGACAGCTCCCACAGAGGACATTTGTCGCCTTCGAGAACATGCCCAACTCATGAGAACCGAACATGAATAGCCTATTCAAACTGGTACTCCAACGCCTCGCCCTTGGCCTGCTGTCGTTGTTCGCCGTCTCGGTGATCATCTTCCTGGCCGTGGGCATGCTTCCCGGCGATATCGCCCAGGCCATGCTCGGCCAGTCCGCCACGCCGGAAACCGTCGCTGCCTTTCGCGCCCAACTGGGCCTGGACCTGCCGCCCCTGAGCCGCTTCGTGCAATGGCTGCTGCGCCTGCTGCACGGCGACCTCGGCGCGTCCCTGGCCAACCAGCGGCCCATCGCCGAACTGATCGGCGCACGCCTGGGCAACACCTTGCGCCTGGCGGCATTGGCCGCGCTGGTTTCGGTGCCCCTGGCGCTGGTGCTGGGCATGCTTGCCGCGCTGTACCGCAATAGCTGGTTCGACCGCCTGCTCAACACCTCGGCCCTGAGCGCGGTGTCGTTCCCGGAGTTCTTCGTCGCCTACCTGCTGATCCTGGTGTTTTCGGTCAAGCTGGGCTGGTTTCCCAGCCTGTCCAACCTGGCGCCGGACGCCTCATTCGGCACCATCCTCGAGCGTTCGGTGCTGCCGGTGGCCACCCTGAGCCTGGTGGTGATTGCGCAGATGATGCGCATGACCCGCGCCTCGCTGATCAACCTGCTGGCCAGCCCGTATATCGAAATGGCCCGGCTCAAGGGCATCAGCCAGTCGCGGATTATCTGGCGCCACGCGTTGCCCAATGCCCTGGCGCCGATCGTCAACGTGATCGCGCTCAACCTCGCGTATCTGGTGGTGGGCGTAGTGGTGGTGGAGGTGGTGTTTGTCTACCCGGGTCTCGGCCAGTTGCTGGTGGACTCGGTGTCCAAGCGCGATATCCCGGTGGTGCAGGCGTGCAGCCTGATCTTTGCCGCCACCTACATCCTGCTAAATACCGGCGCCGATGTGCTGTCCATCGCCACCAACCCACGTCTGATGCATCCCAAGGGGTAGACCATGAGCCTTCTCACACAACTGGCCCGGGCGCCATTGAGCGCGAAGTTCGGCCTGCTGATTATCGTGCTGTACGTGCTGGTGGCGCTGTTTGCACCGGTGCTCGCGCCCTATGGGGAAACCCAGGTGGTGGGCGACGGATTTGCACCCTGGAGCGGCCAGTTCCTGCTGGGCACCGATAACCTCGGGCGGGATATGTTCAGCCGCCTGGTGTATGGCGCGCGCAACACCCTGGGCATCGCTTTTTTGACGACGGTGCTGGCGTTTTTACTGGGTGGCTTGAGCGGCTTGATTGCGGCGATCAAGGGCGGCTGGGTCGATCAAGGGTTGTCGCGGGTGGTGGACATCCTGATGGCGATCCCGCAACTGATCTTCGCCTTGCTGATTCTCAGCGTGGTGGGCACCAATGCCACCTCGCTGGTGCTGGTGATTGCACTGCTGGATTCCACCCGGGTGTTTCGCCTGTCCCGGGCCGTGGCGATGACTGTGGTGGTGCAGGATTTTGTCGAAGCCGCGCGGCTGCGCGGGGAAGGGCTCTGGTGGCTGGTCACCCGCGAAGTGCTGCCCAACGCGGCTGCTCCGTTGATTGCCGAATTCGGCCTGCGCTTTTGCTTCGTGTTTTTGTTTATCAGCGCGCTGTCGTTCCTTGGCCTGGGCATTCAACCGCCCACCGCCGATTGGGGCAGCATGGTCCGCGACAACGCGGTGCTGATCACCTTCGGTGACGTCAGCCCGTTGCTGCCGGCGCTGGCAGTGGCGTTGATCACCGTCAGCGTGAATTTTGTCGTCGACTGGATGCTGCATAAATCCAGCGGCCTGAAGGAGTGTTGAGGATGGACAAGCCATTGCTGGAAATCCGCAACCTGCAGATTGAAGGGCATTACGAAGACGCCTGGCATCCGTTGATCAAGGGCATCGATTTGACCTTGCAGCGGGGCGAGGTGTTGGGGTTGATTGGTGAGTCTGGCGCGGGTAAATCAACCCTGGGCCTGGCGGCCATGGGCTTTGCCCGCGACGGTTGCCGCATCACCGGTGGCTCGGTGTGCTTTGACGGCATTCAGCTGCTGCAGGCCAAACCCGAAGCCTTGCGCAAGCTTCGAGGACTGCGGATTGCCTACGTTGCGCAGAGCGCCGCCGCGTCGTTCAACCCGGCCCACCGGCTGATTGACCAGCATGTGGAAACCGCCGTGATCAATGGCGGTATCAGTCGCGCCCAGGCTGAACGTGAGGCGGTGGAGTTGTACCGCGTGCTGCGCCTGCCCAATCCGGAAACCATCGGTCAACGGTATCCGCATCAGGTGTCCGGCGGGCAACTGCAACGGGTGATGACCGCCATGGCGATGGCCTGCCACCCCGACCTGATCATCTTCGACGAACCTACCACCGCCCTCGACGTCACCACCCAGATCGAAGTGCTGGCGGCGATTCGCGATGCGGTCAAAACCTTCGGCAGCGCCGCGCTGTATATCAGCCACGACCTGGCGGTGGTCGCACAGATGGCCGACCGCATCATGGTGCTGCGCCACGGCAAGCTGGTGGAGGAGGCCGAGACCCGCACCATGCTCAGCGCCCCGCAGCAGGACTACACCAAATCCCTGTGGGCGGTGCGCAGCTTTCGCACCGAGCCCAAGGCCTGTCCGCAGCAGCAGGTGCCGTTGCTGGAAGTGCGTCAGGTGTGCGCCAGCTACGGGCGTCAGCCGGTGCTGCATGACGTGTCGATGAGCTTGCATCGCGGCCAGACGTTGGCGGTGATCGGTGAGTCCGGCAGCGGCAAAAGCTCCACCGCACGTGTGATTACCGGGTTGCTGCCGGCTACGGCGGGGCAGGTGCTGTATGACGGTGAAGCGTTGCCGGCGGACTTTCGTCGGCGCAGCAAGGAGCAGTTGCGACGGATCCAGATGATCTACCAGATCCCCGATACCGCGTTGAACCCGCGCCAGCGCATCGTCGACATCATCGGCCGGCCGCTGACCTTCTACCTCGGCCTCAAGGGCAAGGCCATGCGCGCCCGGGTCGCCGAGTTGCTGGAGATGATCGAGCTGGACCCGGCCACGTTCATGGAGCGTCAGCCCCGAGAACTGTCCGGCGGCCAGAAGCAACGGATCTGCATCGCTCGCGCCCTGGCGGCCGACCCACAACTGATCATCTGCGACGAAGTGACCTCGGCCCTGGATCAGTTGGTCGCCGAGGGCGTGCTGAAACTGCTCAATCGAATTCAGCAGCAGTTGGGCGTGGCCTACCTGTTTATCACCCATGACGTGGCCACGGTGCGCGCCATTGCCGACGAAGTGGTGGTGATGCAGCGGGGCAGGGTGGTGGACCAGGGCAGCCGCAGCGCGATCTTCACCCCGCCGTATCAGGACTACACCGGCCTGCTGTTTTCATCGGAGCCGGAAATGGACCCCGACTGGCTCGACCATTTGCTGGCCGAACGGGCCGCCCTAACTTCTTGAGGAGTTTTTATGAAGGTGTTGATTGTCCATGCCCATCCCGAGCCGCAGTCGTTTACCGCGGCCTTGCGTGACCAGGCCATCGCCACCCTGCAAGCGCAGGGGCATGAGGTGCAGGTCAGTGATTTGTACGCGATGAACTGGAATCCCGTAGCCAGCGCCTCGGACTTCACCTCCCGGGAGAACCCCGACTACCTGGTGTATGCCCTGGAGCAGCGCCTGGGGGTGAAAAGCCAATCCATCGCGGCGGATATCCAGCAGGAGTTGGACAAGCTGCTGTGGGCTGATCTGCTGATCCTCAACTTCCCGATCTTCTGGTTCTCGGCGCCCGCGATGCTCAAGGGCTGGATTGACCGGGTGCTGGTGTCGGGCGTGTGTTACGGCGGCAAGCGGTTTTATGATCAGGGCGGGCTCGCCGGCAAGAAAGCGCTCGTCACGGTGACCCTTGGCGGGCGCGAGCATATGTTTGGCGAGGGGGCGATTCACGGGCCATTGGAGGACATGCTGCGGCCGATCCTGCGTGGCACGCTGGCGTATGTCGGGTTTGAGGTGCTGGAACCGTTTGTGGCGTGGCATGTGCCATATATCAGCGCCGAGGCCCGGCAGGATTTTCTGCGCAGTTACCAGCAGCGATTGGAAGGGCTGGCGGATGACCAGCCGTTGGTGTTTCCGAAGTTGGCGCAGTTTGATGAGGCTCTTTATCCACTAGCCTGAACTCAGTGAAGAACCAGTGTGGGAGCCGGGCTTGCCCGCGATGGCGGTGCATCAGTCAGCCTGTCAGGTAACTGATACACCGCCATCGCAGGCAAGCCAGCTCCCACATTTGATCTTCATTGTCAGGCGGGATTGTGTGCCCGCAGCCGCTCGGCAGCACTGCGCAGCAACTGCTCCGTGCCGTCCCAGCCCAGGCAGCCGTCGGTGATCGACACGCCGTATTTCATCGACGGGCTCAACGGCTGACAGCCTTCGAACAGGTGGCTTTCGATCATCATGCCGATCAGCGACGTGTCGCCCTGCAAGCGCTGCTCCAGCACGTCGTTGAACACTGCCGGTTGGCGCAGCGGGTCTTTGCCGCTGTTGGCGTGGCTGCAGTCGACCATGATCCGCGGCGCGACTTTGCTCTTGGCCAGGTCGGCGTGTACCTGGGCCACGCTCTGACGATCGTAGTTCGGCCCACGGTGGCCGCCGCGCAACACGAGGTGAGTGTCGGGGTTGCCCGGGGTCTGGATGATCGCCGGATGGCCCTGACTGTCGACGCCGAAGTGGCGGTGCGGGTGCGCGGCGGAGCGCATGGCGTCACAGGCGATGGCGACGCCGCCGTCGGTGCCGTTCTTGAAGCCCACGGGCATGCCGAGGCCGCTGGCCATTTCGCGGTGGATCTGCGATTCGGTGGTGCGCGCGCCAATGGCGACCCAGCTCAGCAGGTCATCGAAGTAGCCGGCAGCCATCGGTTGCAGCAGCTCGGTGGCGACCGGCAGGCCCAGGCGCAGCATTTCACGCATCAGCTCCCGGGACAGGGTCAGGCCTGCGGCCATGTCGTCGCTGCCATCCAAGTGCGGGTCGTAGGCCAGGCCTTTCCAACCGATGGTGGTGCGGGGTTTTTCGACGTAGGCGCGGATCACCAGCAGCATCTGGTCACTGACTTCATGGGCCAGTTTTTTCAGGTTGCGCGCGTATTCCATGGCCGATTCCGGGTCGTGGATCGAGCACGGGCCGACGATCACCAGCAGGCGTGAGTCTTCACCCTTGAGGATGGCGCGCACGGCTTGGCGATGGGCGTGGATCTGTTCGTTGAGGAATGGGCTCAGGGGCAGTTGGTGCTTGAGCTCAAGGGCACTGGGCAAACGCTGGGTCAGCGCTTCATTGGCGCAGGACAGGGTAGAAACAGGCAGAGCGGCGATCGAGGAGTTCATATTCGGGCTTCCTGGGCAAGCAGCGGGCTGTTCCCGCACGCTCTGCCCTACTGGGGTGTTCGACAATTGGCCGTATTGGCTACGAGTGTTGGCTTGCCACCAATAGGTGACCGATCGGAGGCGGCAGGCTGTCCCGAACGGAGCTTGCTAAATCGCCAGGCGGTGGAGGTGTCGTAGCGGTAATAGGTGGCGTAGTTCATGTCGTGAGTCCTTTAAGTGTTCGGTGTGTGGCAAAAATAATAAGGGCTGAAAAAACAAAACCCCCGGTCGGGGAGCCGACCGGGGGTTAGATTTCTCTGGTAGGCGACCCCTTGAGTAGTGGGCGCCGATTTCAGGTATCAGGCGCGCCAGTGGCTAAACCAATACCCAAAATAAAAGCTGACCAGTGCACTCAAACCGCTCACACGGGCAGCCACGACCGAGCGCTGGGCGCTGGCAGCAGGGCAAACCTGAATGTGGGTGAGTTGCAACATGGTGTGTCTCCAAATGATGGGGGGAGCTTAACTGAGGCGAGCGGGTGGATTCAATCAGTAATTTCTATTGAGTGTGGGTACTTACGGCTATGACCCAAGTGTCGATATGCTGCACGGACTTCACGATGATTGCCTGGATGCGACCATGATTGCCTTCACGATTGCTGCTGCCCAATCCATCTCCATTGCCGGCGACGTGCCCGGAAATATCGCGCGTCACTTGGCATTCATGCGCACGGCGGCAGAGCATGGTGTGCAATTGCTGGTGTTTCCGGAACTGTCGCTGACGGGGTACGAACCAGCGTTGGCCGCCGAATTGGCGATTGCGCCTGACGATGAAGTAGTGGCGCCGCTGCGGGAGATGGCCCGTGAGTTGCGCATTACTGCGGTGGTGGGCATGCCGATTCGCCTGGGGGCCGCCAGTGAGGTGTTGATCGGCGCGCTGGTGCTGGGGCCGGATGGTTCGGTGTCGGTCTATACCAAGCAGCATCTGCATCCTGGTGAAGAAGCGGCCTTTGCTGCGGGGCAGGGCGGGGCCGTCCTTGAATGGGGTGGCGACCGGATTGCCCTGGCCGTATGTGCAGACTTCTCCCACCCCAGCCACCCACGGCAGGCAGCCGAAGCCGGGGCGAATATCTACGTTGCGGGTGTGCTGATCAGCGAAGGCGGCTACGCTCCCGATACGACGTTGCTACAAGGCTACGCCGCCGAGCACCAAATGCTGGTGCTGATGGCCAATCACGGTGGCCCGACCGGTGGCTGGACCTGCGCCGGACGCAGTTCGATCTGGGGCGCTGACGGCACTTTGATCGCAGCCGCCCCTGGTGTGGGCGATTCGTTGGTGATTGCACGTCGCAGCAGCGCTGGCCAATGGCGCGGGGAACAGGTGGCGATTTAGGAGGCGCAGGCACATGGCGTTTCAACTACAGGCTGCAACCAGCCAGCACCTGGCCTTCGCCCGAACCCTGACCCATCAGGCCATGGGCAACTATTATCGCCAATACGACTTGTCCTGGTCCGATGCCGGGTTCGATACCGCCTGGGCGGGTCGGGAAAACTGGTTGATCTGTCGCGATACCCAGGTGCTGGGTTTCATCAGTCTGAGTCGTGACCCCAAGGCGTTGTATATACGCGAATTGCACATCCTTGAGGCGTTTCGTCATCAAGGGGCTGGCGGCTGGGTTATCGAGCAGATGGTGTACAAGGCGCGCGCGGAAGGGCTGGGTCTTTTACGGTTGACCGTTTTCAAGACCAACCCGGCGCGACGGCTGTATCAACGCAAGGGCCTGGAAATCGTAAATGCGGAGGATTGCTTCTGGCGCATGGAGCGCAATTGCCGGCCGTGATCAGGTGTGAGTACTGCCAATTTTGGGAAAACAGGCACTTGGTTTTAATAAGCGCATACTGACTTCAAGAAATGACTTCCTGATCTTGCCTTACGGTTTCGTCCTCAACCGGGATGATCCCGTCCTTCATGCCTAACAGGACCGCGACCTTGTGGGCTTCTCCCCGCCGTCCCTTTTTGCGCCCAGCGAGCACTTGATAAGTGGTTGCCGGGTCCACGCCATGTTCCCGGGCGAACGCTTGAACAGACTTACCTTGATGTTCCAGCCAAGCCTTGGCTTGTGCAGCAGTGCGAATACCGGGCATAGTTCAAAACCGTTCAAGTTTGTGTAAAACGAGATGAGTGTGTCACCTCTTGGGGTGTGCCAAATAGGATCATACATCCAAATGAGTGGAATCGGTTTCCGGTTAAGGCAAGAAAGAGAGCGACTTGGCCTGTCGCAGAAAACTTTTGGTGAAATAGGAGGTGTAGAAGCTAACGCACAGGGGAAGTACGAAAATGGCGGCCGCGCGCCCAAGGCCGATTACTTGTCCCGCGTGGCAGAAAAAGGTGTCGATATCCTGTACGTGTTGACCGGCACGCCGACGCCGACCCAACTGGAAAATCTGAGCCAAATCGAAGAAAAAGTGCTGGGCAACTACCGTGCGATGTTCAAGGAAGACCAGGATGCAATCCATCGCCTGACCTCTACCCTGGCCGAGCATTCACTCTCCACCAATGGAAAAAACCGGTCATCGGCCCCGGATTCCTGACCTTTTACCCAGGAAATTGAGCCGCCCGCCACTCGGCGGCGGCCCGTTGTGCATTGAAACTCTATATATATGACGCTTGCAGCTAGGTCTGCGCCGTGGTTTTTTGCTAAGGTGTTCAGCAACCTATAAGACCATATCGCGAGGTGTCTGCTTGATTAGGGTGCTAGTAGTCGATGACCATGATCTCGTTCGTACAGGCATTACACGAATGCTGGCTGACATCGATGGCCTGCAAGTAGTCGGCCAGGCCGAGTCAGGGGAGGAGTCCCTGATCAAGGCCCGGGAGTTGAAGCCCGATGTGGTTTTGATGGACGTCAAGATGCCTGGGATCGGCGGTCTTGGCGCCACTACAAAGTTGTTGCGCAGCCATCCGGATATCAAAGTCGTGGTAGTAACCGTGTGTGAGGAAGATCCTTTTCCTACACGGCTGCTACAAGCGGGCGCGGCTGGCTATCTGACAAAAGGCGCGGGATTGGCGGAAATGGTCCAGGCCATTCGCCTGGTATTTGCCGGCCAACGCTACATCAGCCCGCAGATTGCCCAGCAGCTGGCGATCAAGTCTTTCCAGCCCACCAGCGACTCGCCGTTCGATGCGCTGTCGGAGCGCGAAATCCAGATCGCCCTGATGATTGTCGGCTGTCAGAAAGTCCAGTCGATCTCCGACAAGCTGTGCCTGTCGCCGAAAACCGTGAACACCTACCGTTATCGGATTTTCGAAAAGCTTTCCATCAGCAGTGATGTTGAATTGACCCTGCTGGCGGTACGCCACGGCATGGTAGATGCCAGCGCCTGAAATGACAGCTTCTGAAATAAAGGTCCAATTCGATCCGAGTGCGTTCCTTGCAACCTGCAGTGGCCGTCCCGGCGTGTATCGCATGTTCGACAGCGAAGCGCGCCTGCTCTACGTCGGTAAAGCCAAGAACCTGAAGAGCCGCCTGGCGAGTTACTTCCGCAAGACCGGCCTGGCAACGAAGACGGCGGCACTGGTGGCGCGTATCGCCCAGGTGGAAACCACCATCACCGCCAACGAAACCGAGGCGCTGCTGCTTGAGCAGACGCTGATCAAGGAATGGCGGCCGCCCTATAACATCCTGCTGCGTGACGATAAGTCCTACCCGTACGTGTTTCTCTCGGACGGCGACTTCCCACGCCTGAGCATCCATCGCGGTGCCAAGAAGCAGAAGGGCAAGTACTTCGGGCCTTACCCCAGCGCCGGCGCCATCCGCGAAAGCCTGAGCCTGTTGCAAAAGGCGTTTTTCGTGCGCCAGTGCGAAGACAGTTTCTACAAGAACCGCAACCGCCCATGCCTGCAGTACCAGATCAAGCGCTGCAAGGCGCCATGTGTAGGTCTGGTTGAGCCTGCGGAATACGCTGAGGACGTGCGCCATTCGGTGATGTTCCTCGAAGGCCGCAGCAACGCCCTGGCCGATGAACTGTCCGGCGCCATGGAGCAAGCGGCCAGCACCCTGGATTTCGAGCGCGCCGCCGAACTGCGCGACCAGATCTCCCTGCTGCGCCGCGTGCAGGACCAGCAGAGCATGGAGGGCGGCACCGGTGACGTCGACGTCATCGCCGCCTTCGTCAACCCGGGCGGTGCTTGTGTGCACCTGATCAGCGTGCGCGGCGGCCGGGTGCTGGGCAGCAAGAACTTCTTCCCCCAGACCGGTATAGAAGAGGAGGTCGCCGAAGTCATGGCGGCGTTCCTTGGCCAGTACTACGTCAGCAGCCCCGAGCGCGACCTGCCGAGCGAGCTGATCGTCAACGTGGTGCATGAGGACTTCCCGGCGCTGATCGAAGCGATTCACGAATTGCGCGGCCGCGAGCTGGACATCAGCCACCGCGTACGCGGCACCCGGGCCCGCTGGCAGCAACTGGCCGTGACCAATGCCGAACAGGCCCTGGGCGCACGTCTGGCCAACCGCCAGCACGTCGCCGCACGGTTTGACGCTTTGGCCGAAGTCCTCAACCTTGACGAGCCGCCCCAGCGCCTCGAGTGCTACGACATCAGCCATTCCAGCGGCGAAGCCACCGTGGCCTCCTGCGTGGTGTTCGGGCCTGAAGGACCGATCAAGTCCGACTACCGGCGCTACAACATCGAAGGCGTTACTCCGGGCGATGACTATGCCGCCATGCACCAGGCCCTGACCCGCCGCTTCAGCAAACTGAAGGACGGCGAGGGCAAGCTGCCGGACATCCTGTTGGTGGACGGTGGCAAGGGTCAGCTATCCATGGCCCGCGACGTGCTCAATGAACTGGCGGTGCCCGACCTGATCCTGCTCGGCGTGGCCAAGGGGGCCACCCGCAAGGCCGGTTTTGAAACCTTGTACTTGAATGATGCCGCCCATGAGTTCACTTTGAAGGGCGACTCCCCGGCGCTGCATCTTATCCAGCAGATCCGCGACGAAGCCCACCGTTTCGCCATCACCGGCCACCGCGCCCGACGTGGCAAGACCCGGCGTACCTCAACCCTGGAAGGGGTGGCGGGGGTCGGGCCAACGCGGCGGCGGGACTTGTTAAAACATTTTGGTGGCTTGCAGGAGCTGTCCCGTGCCAGCATCGAAGAAATAGCCAAAGCTCCCGGTATCAGTAAAAAGCTCGCAGAGTTGATTTATGCAAATCTGCACAGCGAGTAGAATGCCTTCTCACCTCGTAGCCAGTTGTGCCGATGAATATCCCTAATCTGATCACCGTACTACGCGTCCTGCTCATTCCGATTTTCATTTTGCTGTTTTACCTGCCGTACGAATGGAGTTACATGGCATCCAGTTCGGTCTTCGCCTTCGCGGCTGCCACCGACTGGCTGGACGGCTACCTGGCCCGCCGCCTGGAGCAGAGCACGCCGTTTGGCGCGTTCCTGGACCCGGTGGCCGACAAACTGATGGTAGCGGTCGCCCTGGTGCTGCTGGTGCAGGAACATGGCAACCTCTGGCTGACCTTGCCGGCGGCCGTGATCATCGGTCGCGAGATCGTCGTCTCGGCCCTGCGGGAATGGATGGCCGAAATCGGCGCCCGTGCTCACGTGGCCGTGTCCAACATGGGCAAATGGAAAACCGCGGCGCAGATGCTTGCCCTGGTGATCCTGCTGGCCAACCCGTCGGATTTCTCCTTCTGGGTATTGCTGGGCTACGCCTTGCTGCTGATCGCCGCGGGGCTGACCTTGTGGTCCATGCTGCAATATTTGCGCGCCGCCTGGCCGCATCTGCGCACTGAGGTTGAAAAGAAATAAAACTTTTTTGAATCAAGGGGTTGACGGGTGATGAGGATTCTATAGAATGCGCATCACCAAGACGCGGGAATAGCTCAGTTGGTAGAGCACGACCTTGCCAAGGTCGGGGTCGCGAGTTCGAGTCTCGTTTCCCGCTCCAAACACAAAGAAAAAGCCACTCTAACGAGTGGCTTTTTTTTGCCTGTGATTTATGCAATAGACGCTTCGGCGTCTTTTTCTTTTCTACGGAAAACTACCGAAATCCAGGGACTTGTCACTTATGGTGACTGAGGCCGGCAGGACGGCTTGAATGACAGCTCACAACTGCCCTCGTCGTACGTGATCAGGATCCAGGAGCTAAAAGCGCTCGTGGGGAGTGAGTTGTTTGGCTTTTGACGCGTTGGCGACACTCAGGCCACGTGTGATCACGCTAACCAGCGAGCATCCCGTAATCCCGGATGGCCATTTCTTTCGAAAGCCTGCGCAGGAATTCCGCCTCGCTTTGCAGCAGCGTGATCATATTCAGGACATTATTGGCTTCGGCCGCTGTCAATCTGCGCAACAGGCTCAGCAAGTCAATCGCGCAGGCTTCGTTGATGGACGCTGACTCGATCAGCCTGAGTTGCCGTCTTTGAATCTCGTGCAAAGGATCCATCAGTCAAACCTTGGGTGCAGTTGAGTTTGTCGTCAGATGACACGGCCGATTTTCAGGCGCGAGAGCGGGGGATCCAATCAGACTGCTCTGAAATCACAGACACGAATCTCAATCCAGCGGAGGAGGAGCGGGATACTCGGAAACAGGGTGACTGAACGTAGTGGTGCGGAACTCGTGAATCAGCGCCTGCAAGGTCGTGAGGTAGCTTGGGTCGCTCCACGGCGTGGCCGCTCTGAGCAGGACCTCCAACTGCCCCGATTCACGGGCCACCGCTGTCCACTCGATGCTGCGTGCAGCACCGTGAAGACGGTGGGTGGCGTGCAGGGCAGGCTCCAGTCTCTGTAGCACCATACCTTCAAGCAGCGCCTGTAGATCCCGCTCCAACGCTTCACGGATCTGTTGGTGGTCCACCGTGTACCGGTGGGCGAAGGGTTGTGGCAGTAACGTCAGCGTTACGCCGCACCATAACTCGATGGCATCCTGTAATTTTCCGAGGCCGATCGGCTTACTGAGGATGCCATCCATGCCCGCATCAAAACAGCGTGTGACGTGCCCGTTGCCTGTAGAGGCGGATATCGCAATGATGGGGCAACGCGTTTGTGCGGCATCCTGTTCGATCATGCGGAACAGACGGGTCAGCGAATAGCCGTCCTGGTCTGGCAAGTCGCAGTCCATCAAGATCAGGTCGTAGGTGCCTTGTTCAAAGCAGTCCACGGCCTGGGCACCATCCCTGGCGATCACCGCGGTGCAGCCGAAGCCTTCGATCTGTGCCCGCAATACGGCCTGGTTGGCGACGGTGTCCTCCACTACCAGAACGCGCAAGGCCTTTGGTGAGGATGCCGCTGACCAGCTTGTAGCGGGGAGTACGGTTTCAGCCTCCGTCGAATCGGGCGGCGCCAACTCCGCGGTCAACGACAATTCAACGCGCGTTCCGTTGCCCAGCGAACTGTCCAGCGTGAGGGTGCCGCCCATGAGTTTGAGTAAGTCGCGACAGATGACCAGCCCCAGGCCTGTGCCACCGGAGCGCTTATAGGATTGTGCTGCCTGGCTGTAAGGCTGGAACAGGCGAGCCTGGCTTTCCGGGCTCAGACCGATACCGGTATCGGTGACGGTCAAGCGCAGCTGCTTGTTGCGCGATGAAGGCAGGTCACTGATCACATAGGCAACTTCCACGCCACCGATTTCGGTGAACTTGATCGCATTGGATAGCAGGTTGTGCAGCACTTGCCCAATGCGGGTGCTGTCGAGCATCAACAGCGGCAGGTGGGATTCGCCATCGGTGCTGATCGATAGATGTTTCTCCTGGGCCCGCAAGCGATGCAGGTCAACGACGTTATGCACCAGGGTGTAGATGTTCACCGGCTCGTAGTCGAGTCTGACCTGTCCGGCATCAAGCTTGGAAATATCCAGTACGTCATTGAGCAGCCTCAATAACGACTGAGCGCCGTGGTTGGCCAAGTCGGCAAAGTGCTGTTGCTGCTTGTCCAGTGGCGTGTTGCGCAGCAGTTCGACGGCAGCCACCACCGCGTTCATCGGCGAGCGGATTTCATGGCTCATTACGGCCAGGAACATCGCCTTTTCCCGTTCGTTGCGCTCGGCGCGCTGACGCATGCGCTGGGTTTGGTAAATCGTGATGAGCAATAGCACTACCACCAGGACAATTAACGCGATCTCGTGAGGGTAGTGGGATACGACTTCCCTGAGCGGCAGTTCCTGGGTGGCATGTTCGCGCAGCCAGTTAGCGTGCAGGACGCGAACTTCGTCAGGGGTGACCGAGTCCAGCGTCTTCTGGATGATTGAGTGCAGTAAAGGCTCGTTTTTTCGAGTACCCATGCCAATTTGCGATGCCATACCGGTGAGCACCCCGGATATCTGCAGCTGGCCCTGGAACTGTCGATAGAGGAACGGCAGCAGATAGGCTTCGGTGGCAACCGCAGCGTCAGCGGTTCCTTCGGCAACTTGCTGCAGCATCGCCATGGCGCTGCCGCCGATGATCAGTTTCGCCCCAGGTGCCTTCGTCGCGAGAAAATCACTGTAGCGGTCGAAGTAGGGCAGGGTCACGGTCAACCGGTCCAGCTGTTCGGCCTCGAAAAGAGGCGGGCGCCCGGTGCGGGTGATGATGACCGTGGTGGTATTCAAATAGGCTGAAGTCAGCAGCAGCCGAGGATTTTTACCTCCGGGCCCATTAAGCCTGACAGTGGAGATAAGGTCTGCCTTACCGGTCATCAGCAGCTCTATGCGATCCTGGATCGAGTGAGCGGAAACGTAGTCGATCTTCATGCCGGTCTTGTGGGCAATCAGCTGCAAGTATTCAGCTGACAGCCCCTTGAGGCGGCCGTTCTCCACGTATTCGATTGGAGAAAGACTGCCCACTGCGGCGACACGCAATACCGGATGATGTTCGATCCAGACTCTTTCCTCGACGCTTAAATCAGGTCCGGGAGGCCGCGCGCCGGCGTTAGCCCATGTTGCGGCCATTAACAGGCACAGGCTGGTGCCCCAACGAACGCGGTTCCTGGTCATCATGTCTAGTCCAGGGTTTTCATGATCTTGAACAAACCGTTATTGGAGGTGACCCCAAGCTTGCGAAAAGCCGTGGCCTTTTGCGTACTGATGGTCTTGATACTGCGATTGAACTTCTCGGCGATCTCCGTCACGGTCATGCCTTCCAGATAGCAGCGGATCACTTCCTGCTCACGTGCCGACAATGCCGCTCGCTGCAAGGCGTTGTCGCTGATAGGCGTTTGCGTCGACTCGCCGGGCCTGGCTGCGTCGGCCACCTGGTAAGACATATCGGCACTCAGGTAAATGGCGCCCGAAGCAACGGTACGAATCGCCTTCACCAGGCTTCCCAGTCCCTCATCTTTGCCTACAAAACCGCGCGCTCCTACACGCAAGGCAAGCGAAACGGTAGCCGACTCATGATGGCTTGATAGCACCAGAATACGACAGTCAGGGAAGCGGCTTCGCAAGGCGCGAATCAGGGAGACGCCGTCGAGTTCATCCCGTCCCAGAGCAAAGTCCAGCAGCAAGACGTTGGCGGGCATCGTCGCCATGCCGCGTATCAGTTCGCGACTGGTTTCATAGACGCCAACAATCTCGATGGATGACTCTTCGGCGAGGTGGCTGACAAGGCCGTGGCGTACCACTGCATGATCATCAAGGATCGCTATGCGTATGGTTTTCATGGATGCCAATGGACACTCGAAAGTAGCCGGATAACTAATTGATTAAAGACCATCTCTCAATTCGGCTCCAGCAGGGGTGAAGATACCGTTTAACCACGCCGTGATTATTTCAGCACACGCGAGGCGATGTTTGCAGGAACAATGGACGTAAGCGCATCCCTAGGCAGTGATCATGCTCAGGAATACATCGCTCTCCATGGGCCGGGCCAGAGCGAAACCCTGCCCGGTGTTGCAGCCCAGCCTGCTCAGCAACTCGATGCTTTCGGTATCTTCAATCCCTTCGGTGATCAAGTTGATATTGAACAACTGCGCCAGGCCGACGATCCCCGAGATGATTTCTGAAGAGTGGGCAAACTGGCCCACCGCACGCACCAGGGCTCCGTCAATCTTCATCTCGTCGAATGGCATGCGTGACAGCAGGGACAACGTCGCGGCGCCGGCACCGAAGTCGTCCAGGGACACCGGAAAGCCTTTGGCGCGCAAAGCAGTGATCGAGGCTGAAAGGGCCAGCTCGCTGTCGGGAGCCAAGTCTTCGGTCAGCTCGATCTTGAGGCGTTTGCAAGGCAACCCCGCCCGATGCATCTTTTGCGCAAGTCTCGTGGCCAGGCCATGGGCGCAGAGCGTGCGTGCCGAAGCGTTGATAGCGATGGGAATATCAATGCCTGCACGCTTCAACTTGCCCAGGGTGTCGATCACAGTCTTCTCGATAAAGCTGAACAACAACAGATCCAGCCCGAGCTGGTTGATCATCGGGATCAGGACCGAGGGTGGCACATCCCCATGCCGTGGATGGTGCCAGCGGATCAGGGCTTCCGCGCCGACAATCTCTCGTGTCGCCAGGTCATATTGGGGCTGGTAGACCACTCTTAATCCTTCGCCGGTGGCGAGGGCCGCCACCACCTCATCGTCATTGAGCAGTTGCTCCAGTTTTTCCTCATGTGGACTGCGCGGTGCCGGATGGGCGGTATGCGCCAATTGACTGATCACTGCCAGGAGTTGCTCGGGTTGTTGCTCCACCGCGATCTCTACCCGGATACCTGAAGCCCTGGCCAGGCGTGCATGGGAAGCCAGGGCTGCCGTCGAGACGCCATTGAGAGTGTGCGTCCAGCCCTGCTCAAGGCCTGCGGTCAGTACGCCGGGGGGCAGCGCATGCTCGGATTGTGGCTGTGCGGTCCAGACGATATGCGGAATGCTGTGTAGCAGCCCGGAAGCATTCAGGTCGCTGACACAGCACGGCAACATCAAGCTGTCGACATGGTCGGCATGAATCTGCGCGACGATGATGTCGACAGGTTGCTTGCGCAAGCGGGTCATCAACTCGCTCAACGAATCGATGTGTTCGATATGAAAAAGGGGGCTCCCGTTGAGCTGCGTGGCTACGCGGTGGGCGTACTGCTCGTCACTGGCCAGGATGACCAGGCTTTGCAGGGCGTGCTCGGAGGGAACGATGACGTGGGCTGCCATCAGCTGATGCTCGGTGGTTGTGGTGAGGTCACATTTGAGCAAAGGCGATGTGAGAGAAATATAAGACTGGGACTAAATCGCGGCTGGACCCTGTCTGGGGTCCGGCTTGTGCTGATCCGAAATTTAAGAGCAGTCCGATATCGGATTTGGCGAGCGCTCTACAGAATTCACCCCGATTCATGGCGGCTCGCAGCATGTGCGGGCATTACAGAACGAGTGCACGCACGCTGTCGCCGACAGCTGTTGCTCTGCGCTTCAATGCCACTTCGTGAGGCCTCATACCTGACGATGTGTGTGTGCTACAGGGTGAGTTATTGTGAAAGTCACGTCGCGTTCAGTCTTGCCGTTTGCGTTCCTGCGATCAGCCCCGCTTAATCCAATTCGCCACGGGGTTCGCATGCGTTATTGCCATGCGCCTGATGCTTGTCAGTCCCGACACCGTCAACTGGATTGGGCGATATGGGGGGTGATGACCCTGACCGGCATAACGGCATTGCTGAGTGCAACTGCCCATGCCGGCAATGGTGTGCACATCAACGCGAATGCGGACGGCCAGTGCGTAAGTTTGAATGACCCGCAGAACAACGATGGCAATGCCGCGACGTATCTTGCGCAAAACCTGATCTTCAAGGATCAGGCCTCGGGCAAGTGCAATTCCGCGACTAAAGGTTCGCAGACCGATTCGGTATTGTTTTACCGTCCAGGGGGCGTTTCTGGCGTAGGGGCGACCTCTCTGACCCTGGGCGGCGAACTGTTCGTCAACAGCGGCCGGGTGATCCTCGGGCAGCCCGGCGGCAATATGGCGATTGGTAACGAGAGTACTCAAGCCAGCGCCGACGGGGCTGCCATTGGTCATGGGGCCCAAGGCCTCGGCCGCTGGGGCATGGCGGCGGGGTTCCAGGCCAAGTCCCTGGCTGACTATGCCCACGCATTTGGCTATAACGCCCAGGCCTCGAATCAGTACGCCACGGCTATCGGCGCAAATACGACGGCGGCGGGAGAGCGGGCCACGGCTGTGGGCGCCGGTGCATCGGCCAGTGGCGGCGGGGCTTTTGCCGCGAGTCGCGACGCCAGGGCGGACGGCACCCACAGCGTTGCGGTGGGCTCTGAGGCCAGCGTGACGGCCAGCAGTAATGAAGGGGTTGCCTTGGGCAACAAGGCCAGCGCGCAACACAACTACGGCGTTGCACTGGGCAGTGGCTCAACGACGCAAAACCTGAAGGCGGTTGCGCCGGTGACGATCAATGGCACTGCCTACAGTGTCGATAGTACGTCGGCCATGGGCGTAGTCAGCCTGGGTAATGCCAGCCAGACTCGCCAACTGATCAACATGGCCCCCGGGGCGGTAAGCAACAACAGCACCGATGGCGTCAATGGCGCCCAGTTATTCGTGGCCTACGATGCGATCCAGAAGCTCGGGGATCGGGAGTTGGTGGCCACTCAGTCGGTGGCGGATGCCCTCGGTGAGGGTACTGCGGTCAAGGACGGCAAGGTGGTGCTGCCGGCCTTTTCCCTGACCAGCCTGGGTACTGGCGTGGCACAGCCCACATCGGTGGTGGGGGCGATCAAGGCCTTGGATCAGGCCCATAAAGGTACGCAGGAAGCCTTGAATGATGTTGATCAACTGGCCAACGCAACGGCAGGGCAAGTTCGTTTGGCGATGGCTGAGAAATACCTGCGTTGGAGCGAGGACCAGCAGGCCTACACGGCCAGCGAAGGCGCCCACCCTGAGAGCCGGATTGCCAATGTAGCCGCAGGTGTGGCTGCTACCGACGCGGTGAACAAGGGCCAGTTGGACGCCGTGGAAAGTACGGCCAATAACGCGAACAGCCTTGCTGCCAGCGCGCTGTCCGGTGCCAACGCAGCGATGGCCACCGCTGACGATGCCCGCAAAACGGCAAGCGCGGCGCAAGAGGGTGCCGACGCTGCCCTGCAAACGGCGGCGGGAGCACGGGCAACGGCAGATAATGCGCAGAGCACCGCCAAGGACGCCTCCAGCTCGGCCGAAACCGCACAGAAAGCTGCAGAAGCCGCGCAAGGTTCCGCCACTGCCGCGATGGGGGTGGCATCAACCGCGCAGGCGACAGCTGATGCCGCCCAAGGCACCGCCAGCTCGGCACTGGGGTCGGCAAGCGGCGCGCAGCAACTGGCACAGGCTGCACAGGAGGCTGCGGACGTGGCGGCGAATTCCGCAACGACGGCGCAGCGAACTGCAGAGGCTGCAGAAGGCAAGGCGAGCTCGGCGTTGGCCGGTGCCGATGATGCCCGTAAGGCGGCAGACGGTGTGCGAGCTGCTGCCGATGCCGCTTTGGCCAAGGCCGACAGCGCCGAAAAGAGCGCAGGTGTGGCGCAAGGGACGGCCAGTACCGCGCTGGACTCCGCGGCTGACGCCCAGAAAACTGCCGAATCCGCCCGGGGAACCGCCGAACGGGCGCAAGGGGCCGTTGCGACTGCACAACAGACGGCCGAAACCGCACAGGGTGTCGCCAACACGGCCCTGGGCTCGGCAGCCACTGCCCAGAAGACGGCCGAAGCCGCACAAGGGGCAGCCACCACAGCACTGAGTTCGGCGTCTGAAGCGCAAAAAAGCGCCGCGACGGCCCAAGGCACTGCCGATACCGCGCTGACCACGGCCTCCAGCGCCCAACAAGCCGCGAATGCTGCGCAGGGCTCTGCCGATACGGCGTTGGGCACGGCTGTTCGGGCCGGCGAAACCGCTACGGCCGCCCAGGGCTCCGCCGATGCCGCCTTGGCTGCAGCCGCCAGCTCCCACAAGACTGCCGACGTGGCCCAAGGCACTGCGAACACGGCGCTGGACAAGGCCGCCGTGGTGCAGAAAAGCGCCGATGCCGCGCAGCTTACAGCCAATCAGGCGCTCAGCGCCTCCGAGGGTGCCGGGCAATCCGCCAACGCGGCCCAAAGCGCGGCGGATTCGGCATTGGCAACGGCGACAGGGGCGCAGACTGCCGCTCAATCGGCTCAGGATCGCGCGGATGCCGCCGTCAGTTCGGCGGCCGGTGCACAACAGGCCGCAAATGCCGCGCAAGACACGGCGGACACCGCCCTTGGTGCTGCCTCCACGGCACAGCGCACGGCCGACGCCGCCAAATCCACCGCAGACCAGGCACTGAACACGGTCTCCACGGCGCACCAGGCGGTCGAGACGGCCCAAGGCACGGCCGATGCAGCGCTGACCGCCGCAGCCAGCGCGCAAAGCGCGGCCGGTAACGCCCAGGGTACCGCTGACGGCGCATTGGCTTCGGCGGCCCGGGCACAGCACGCCGCAGATGCTGCCCAAGGCACGGCTGACACGGCATTGAGCTCGGCTTCCGGCGCGCAGAAAACCGCTGAAACCGCGCAGAGCTCCGCCGATACCGCCCTGGCTTCGGCCGCGTCCGCACGCAATGTGGCGGACAAGGCCCAGAGCACGGCGGACGCCGCCGGTCGCTCGGCAAACGATGCGCTGCAGGCCGCGACAACGTCACAGGCCAGCGCCGACAACGCTTTGGACGCCGCAAGCAATGCCCAGAAAGGGGCGGTCGCCGCCCAACACACCGCTGATGCGGCCAAGGCCACCGCCGATATCGCCACCGGCCAGCTCAAGGGCCTGGACGACGGCCAGACGGTCGTCCAGCGCATTGACGCGGCTATTCGAAGCGCCGCAGGTGTAGCCAGTGAGTTCGTTGCCAAGGCTCTGGGAGGAGGTTCCACCGTGGGTAGCGATGGCCAGCCGACGGCGCCGGCCTATGCCATCAGTCAGATCAATGCCGATGGCAGCGTCCAGCCCGCTCCTCAACTCCATGACAACGTGGGCGCTGCCCTGACGGCTTTGGACCACAATGTCGGCACGGTCAACGCCGCCGTGAACCGCCAGGGCGCAGCACTCGGCGCCTTGGGTGAGGGCGTCCGGGCCTTGCGTGACGATAGCGTTGTGTGGGACGAGGCCAGCGGCGCTTATACCGCGGGTCGTGGCGCGGATCGCAATGAGCCGGCACGCATCGGTAACCTGGCGGCCGGTGTTGCACCAAGCGATGCCGTCAACAAGGGGCAGCTCGATACCGTCGCGACCACCGCATCGCAGGCCGGCAGCGCCGCTGACGCAGCCCGGGCGGCAGCGGTGAAGGCCCAGGGGACAGCGGATGGCGCGGTGGTTGCTGCTGCTTTCGCCCAGACCGCTGCTGATGCCGCGCAACATGCTGCCGATACCGCTGGCAGCACTGCTGCCGACGCACATGAGGCTGCAAACGCTGCTCACACGTTCGCCAGTCAGGTTGGCCAGGTGGCGGAGCGCGCCGCAGCGCAATTGCAGGGGCTGGAGGAGGGTGAAACCGTACTTGATCGCATACAGTCAGCGAACCACGCAGGTCGACAGGCATTGGCTGATGCGCTGGGCGGTGGCGCTGCTGTCAACGCGGATGGTTCCGTGAAAGCACCGGCCTACGCTGTGACCCGGATCGACTCTGAGGGGGGCCCCGCTGGCCAGGTCCGGGCTGGCAACGTCGGGCAAGCGATCGAAACACTCGACGTGTCGCTGAATGCAGTCAACGCCAAGGCCGACAAGGCCACAGCGAGCATGGGCAGTTTGCGCGAGCAGGTGAACAACGGTCAGGCCGGCCTGGTTCGACAGGACGCCCTCAACCGGGACATCCAGGTGGCGCGGGACACTGACGGCGTTCGTGTCGATCTCAGTGGTACCCAGGGACCTCGGATTCTGACGGGTGTGAAGGACGGCGCCTTGGGTGCCGACAGCACCGATGCCGTCAATGGTCGACAACTCGATGCCGTCAACCGGCAGGTCAAGCAGTTGGCACAGCAAGCCTCCGGCATCGCGGTAGACACTCAAGGCGGTGACAAGGCGACGGTGGCGCCGGGCAGCAAGTCCGTGGCGGCAGGGGCCAGCGCCCAGGCCGGTGGCGAACGCAGTGTTGCCACGGGGGCCGGTGCAGTGGCCCAGGCGCCTCGCAGCACTGCACTGGGGGCTGGTGCCAAGGCCGATGCGCCAGGCAGCGTCGCGCTTGGCGCCGGCTCCCAGGCCCCGCGGGCGAATACCGTCTCAGTGGGCGCGCCGGGCGCCGAGCGGCAAATCACTAACGTAGGGGCAGCCAGCGAGGCGACGGATGTCGTCAATCTCGGCCAGGCCACGCAGATCTCCAACCAGGCCGCTGACCGCACGCTACGGCAAGCCAACGCCTATACCGACAGCCAGATCAGCGCGGTGCGCCAGGACGCCTATGCCGGCATCGCGTCGGCCATGGCCATGGCAGCCTTGCCTGTGGCTTCGACACCGGGCAGGAGCATGGTGGCCATGGGGACGTCGGTCTATGAGGGGCAATCAGCCTTGGCCGTTGGCCTCTCGGGGCGCACCGAAGATGGCCGTTGGGCGTACAAGGCCAATGGTTCGGGCAGTGCCCAGGGAAGTGTCGGGCTGGCGGTTGGCGTGGGTTACGAATGGTAGGGCCTGATATCGGCAGGTCGAGGGGCTGGCCCTCGGCCTGCCGATTTAGGAGCAGTCCGATATTCCTCTCCGGCCTCACTGTCCACAATAACCCTCAGTAATCATTGCCCGCTGTCGCAGCGGCTACCACTCGTGGAACCCGTCTCAGCCATCGGATTGCCGTGGTGCCTTGTTTCGGTTCGACGCATCCGTCAATGTCTCAGGTAAGTCATCGTGAAAGTCACATTGCGTTTCGATTCGCAGGTCGCTTGTCTGCATGCTGTTCCTCTCAACCCACTTCGCTCCCTCATTCGCGGCTTCTACTGCCCCGAGTTTGCGGTCACATCACGCGGTTGGCCGATTCTCGGCCTGCTGACCCTTACCGGGGTTTCGGCGCTGCTGAGCGTGTCTGATGCCCGTGCAGGCAACGGTGTACACATCAATGCGAATGACAGCGGCGAATGCGTCAGTCTCAATGACCCCCAAAATACTTATACTGCAGGCACCGGGGCCGACAGAGCCTATTTGAACGAAAACTTGAATTTCAAGGATGGTCAGTCGGGGCTGTGTGACTCGAACGCCAAAGGTGGCCAAACCGAGAGCGTGATGTTCTATCGGCCGTCAGGAACGCCGGGTGTTGGGGCAACCTCGCTTTCCTTGGGCGGGGAGCTGTATATCAACAGTGGGCGGCTGATGTTGGGAGGTGTCGACGGCAGCATCGCGATTGGCCATTCCGGCATCGAGGTTGGCGCCCCGTTTGTGACTGATAACGGCTTTGCCTTCGGCCGCGGTGCCCAGAGCACGGCCGCCTGGACCATGGCCTTAGGTCTTGCCGCCAGGGCCCGGAACCCCTATGCACTGTCGTTCGGGAATACCGCTACGGCTTCCAATACATTCAGTACTGCATTCGGTTCGGCATCCACTGCTTCAGGTGAGTATGCCACTACACTCGGCGCGAGCGCACAGGCGGGCGGTGCGGGTTCGTTCGCCGGCGGGCGATTCGCAGTATCACGAGGGGACAACTCGGTAGCGATCGGCAGGAACGCGAGCGCATCCAACTTGGAAAGCCTGGCACTTGGTTACAGCGCCCAGGCCCCTCAGAGGGCGAGTGTCGCGCTCGGCAGCTTTTCGGCCACTGACGATCTGCGCGAAGTTGCGCCCGTGACCCTCAATGGACGCGTCTACTCTTTCGACCGCAACAGCGCGGTCGGCACGGTCAGCGGCGGCAGTGCGGCGCGATTGCGCCAATGGATTTTTGTAGCTCCAGGGGCGGTGAACGCCACGAGTACAAATGCCATTAATGGTGCCCAGTTGTTCTCGGGATATGAGGCGATCCGCCGTCTCGGCACACGTGAGACCACGGCCGCTGAGTCGGTGGCTCAGGCCTTGGGGTCCGGCCCGTTGGCCCAGGGCAACCGGGTAGTGCCGGCACCGCTTGTGCTGACCAGCATCGACCAGGGAGCACCGCCGCCCACCACGCTGTTGGGGGCGCTGGCGGCTTTGGACGAGGCGCACAAAGTCACTGATGGGCGCATGGGGGAAGTGTTCGATTCCGTCATGGATATCTCGGAAAAAGCCCAAGTGTTGAGGGCGACCAAGAGGTTCTACTGGAACCCACAGACCGGTGCGTATGATGCCGACAGGGACGCCGGTGTGCCCGCGTCGATAATCAATATGGCTGCCGGCGTAGCGGCAACCGACGCCGTCAACAAAGGTCAGTTGGACGCTGTTGAAAGCAGCGCGATGCGTGCTCAACAAGCGGTCGACACCGCCAGTGCTGCCGTGGACAAGGCTCGTCAGGTGTCGTTGGCGGTAAAGGATGCCGCCGACTCATCGTTGGCACGGGCCAACAATGCCTCCCAGGAGGCAGCTGGCGCACTCGCCGCCGCCAATCTGGCCCAGGGCAGCGCCGGTGCGGCGGCAAGCGCCGCCAGCAAGGCCGGCGCGACTGCCGCCAACGCGCAAGTAGCAGCGGAGCGTGCCGGCGTTGTTGCCACCAGTGCTCAGCAGTCGGCCCAGACCGCCCAGGGCGCCGCCACGCAAGCACAAAGCAGCGCAACGACGGCGCAGGCTCTGGCCAGCGCCGCACAAACCCGCGTGAAGGAAGTGGTCGATATCGTGGACGAGGCCACGACTGCCGCAACAGCTGCCCTGGGCTCGGCTGATGCTGCTTCGGGTGCAGTCACTTCGGCGCAGGCCGCTGCTGCGGATGCACAAGACCGGACGGACCAGGCTGCCACTGCAGCTTCACGTGCACAGGGGGTGGCCGATGTTGCACAGCGTGCTGCGGATGCGGCCTTGCTCGCTGGCAACGGCGCCGAAGTTGCCGCGGATGCTGCGCAAGCCACTGCCGGCCAGACCATGAGCGCAGCGAACGCCGTACAGGTTGCGGCGGCTACCGCTCGTGGAATTGCCGATCAGGCCACGGGGGCTGCGTCGACGGCCCAGGGCGCCGGTGAGGTCGCCAAAAGCATGGCTGACAGAGCCCAGGACGCGGCTGCTGGTGCACTCAGCGCCGCCGGTTCGGCACAGGTTGCAGCCAATGCCGCGCTTGGCGCGGCAACCGACGCCCAGACAACGGCCGCCACCGCCCGGCAAACAGCTGACTCGGCGGGTGCTGCGGCCGCCACTGCGCAAACCAATGCGCAGAATGCCCAGGGCACCGCAACAAAAGCTCACAGCACCGCGGCTTCTGCCCAAGGTCTGGCTGATGTCGCCCAGCGCTTCGCAGACAGCGCATTGGGCGCTCTGGAAAACGCTGCGGTTATCAGCGATGGAGCTCAAGGCATCGCTGACGTTGCGTTGTCCTCGGCCTTGCAGGCGCAGCGGTCTGCGGATGCCGCGCAGCACACCGCCGGCGCTGCGCAGGGCTCTGCCATCAGTGCGAACAATACCGCCATGGCAGCGCGCGACAGTGCCGACACAGCACTCGGTGCGGCATCGACAGCACGGAAGGCTGCCAGCGCTGCCAGCATTACCGCCAATCAAGCGCTGAACCTCGCCACCGGCGCACAAGCTTCCGCTCAGGCTGCCCAAGGCACTGCCGGCACCGCCTCCGCTGCGGCGTCCGGCGTACAACAAGCCGTGCTGGACACCCAAGCCAAGGCTGACGCTGCGTTGGCCGCGGCATCCACCGCTCAGGCGGCTGCGCAGACGGCGCAGGGTGCGGCGGACCATGCGATGCTGACCACCTTGGCGGTCAATGAGAAGGCCCTGGCCGCCCAAGGCAGCGCCAATGCGGCCCTGGAGACGGCAAACACCGCGCGGCGTAAGGCGGACACGGCTCAGGCCTCGGCGCAGCAAGCAAACAGCGCCGGCATCGATGCAATGAGTGTCGCCGCCGCGGCGCAGTCGGACGCCGATCAGGCACAAGGCACCGCAACTGAGGCAAGCCAGCGTGCCGCTGCCGCACAAGTTACGGCAGGCATGGCATCGGGCGTTGCGTCAGAAGCCGCGCGAGCGGTCGATAATGCCCAGGGCACCGCCAACGCTGCCCGGTCCGCCGCCGATGTGGCGGCCGTTCAGCTTGCCGGCCTCGACTCCGGACAGACCGTGGTAGAGCGCCTTGATGCCGCGCTAAAGACGGCTTCAGGCCTTGGCCGTGAGGCCATCACCCGGCTGCTGGGTGGCGGCTCAACCGTGGACGCCGAAAGCCAACCCACGGCGCCCGCCTATGGCATCCCCGTGATCGCGACCGATGGTAGTGTTCAGCCTGCAATCAAACACGACAACGCAGGGGATGCGCTGAATGCGGTGGCGGGCAGTCTTTCCACGCTCAACGATGCCGTACGTACCCACGCCACGGCGCTTGGTACGGTGGGCGAGGACATACAAGGCCTGCGCGATGACACGTTGCAGTGGAGTGGTATCGACGGGGCCTACAATGCCAGCCGTGATCACTCGGCCAGTGAGCCGGCCCGCATCGTCCAACTTGCCTCCGGTCGCACACCGGCCGATGCGGTGAACAAGGGCCAGCTGGATGAAGTTGATCGCGTCGCGGCGGCAGCCCGGAGTGCCGCCGAGGCTGGGAAAACCATGGCAGACCAGACGCAAGGCGCAGCCGTGCGTGCGACAGACGCCGCTGTCACTGCAAGGACGGGTGCAGACGCGGCCATGGGCATTGCCGAGGCCACACAAACTGCCGCTGCAATGGTGCGTGATCGCGCCGATGCAGCGCACGCCAGCGCGACGCTCGCCGGTCAGGTCGCGGACCAGTCAGCTGCAAGGCTGTACGGTATTGCCCAAGGCGAAACCGTACTCGGGCACATCCAGGACGCCGCTCGAGCCCATGACCAGGCGCTGGCTACCGCATTGGGCGGCGCCGCAACTGTGAACGCCGACGGTTCAACGAGTCCTTCGCCTTACACACTGACGCAGCCTGGCAAGAAGGGCGCCGGGGCTCAGTCGATCAAGGTCGACACTATTGGACAGGCACTCGGTCAACTCGAAGACCGTGTTGTGGCTGCCGACGATCAATCGAGCGCCGTCAGTGCGCAAACCGACACCCTGCGCAAACAAATGGACAGTGGTGAGGTAGGGCTGGTCCGCCAGGATCCGTTCAGTCGTGACATACAGTTGGCCGGTGCCGCTGATGGGGCCCGGGTCGATGTCACTGGCAGCCAAGGCCCGCGCAGCCTTGCTGGCATTGAGGGTGGTGAGGTCAGTTCTACCAGTCTCGATTCCGTCAACGGGCGCCAACTGGAGGCAGTGAACCGGCAGGCCGAGCAATTAGGCCAGCAGTCTTCCGGCATCGCCGTGGATGCGAGCGAAGCTGGCGACAATTCATCCACCCGTTCGGGTAGTCAATCCGTGGCGCTCGGGGCGCAGGCTCAAGCCGGAGGCGAGCGCAGTGTAGCCATTGGGGCGGGCGCCACTGCGCAGGGTGAACAGGGCACTGCGCTGGGTTCGCGGGCAAGTGCCAATGCGGCGAACAGTGTGGCGTTGGGGGAGGGTTCCCGAACCGGTCGGGCCAACAGTGTGTCTGTAGGCGCCCACGGCACCGAGCGTCAAATCAGCCATGTTGCCGAGGCTGCGCGAGGCACGGATGCGGTCAATTTCCGGCAGGCGAAGCGGCTTTCAAACCAGGCCGCCGTTCGCTCGCTAAGTGAGGCCAATGCCTATGCCGACCGTCGTATCGGCAGCCTGCGGCAGGACGTGTATGCCGGTATTGCGACGGTGATGGCCACTTCCGGGTTGCCGGTGGCTTCCTCGCCGGGCAAGTCGATGGTGGCGGTGGCAACCGCTTTGTACGAGGGCCAGCCCGCTCTGGCCGTTGGGTTGACGGCGCGTTCCAGGGGTGGGAAATGGACCTACAGTGCAACCGGGGCGGGTACTGCACAGGGTGATTTCGGGCTTACCGTGGGACTTGGTTACCATTGGTAGTTAATCCTTTTTGCATAAGAGGTTTCAGCCTTTCCTTAGGCCAGCAGCACTAATTCACCTGCGGCGCCCAAAACACCCACTTCTCGTTTGGCTGTTTAAATGTTGCAAAAACAAGTCTGGAATTAAGTCTTTCCCAGCCGTCAGGGTCGTCCACGGTATGTATGGGGGGATGCAGTACCATCAGTTGCGCGTTCAATCCCAAGAGTCGGTCTATCAAGCGGTAAGGTTGCGGCTATTAGAGTTTTCTGCGAACGAGGCTAATCTTTGCAGACGTCAGTGCCAGCATTTCGTTCAAGCGCCTGGCGGCAAGCTGATCAGCGCCACTTGCAGAGCCGCCCGATCATTATTGAGAGGCCTGCACTTTTGAGTTTCACCATCAATGTCCAGCGTGCTCCAGCGGACAGGATGGTACGGATGAACATGACGAAAAGGTGTATCAAGCATGTCAACTGAATCGAAATGCCCTTTCAACCACGCTGCGGGTGGCGGCACCACGAACCGAGACTGGTGGCCCCAGCAACTGAATCTGAAGATCCTGCATCAGCATTCCTCCCTCAGCGACCCCATGGGTCAGGGGTTCGATTACGCCAAGGCGTTCAAGAGTCTTGACTTTGAAGCGGTCAAGCAGGATTTGCGCGATGTCATGACGCAATCCCAGGACTGGTGGCCCGCGGACTTTGGCCATTACGGCCCACTGTTTATTCGCATGGCCTGGCACAGCGCCGGGACTTACCGTACCGCTGACGGTCGTGGCGGTGCCGGTACCGGTCAGCAGCGCTTTGCACCGCTCAACAGCTGGCCTGACAACGTCAGCCTGGATAAAGCCCGTCGCCTGATCTGGCCGGTCAAGCAAAAGTACGGCCGCCAGATTTCCTGGGCCGATCTGATCGTCCTCACCGGTAACGTTGCGCTGGAGTCCATGGGCTTCAAGACCTTCGGGTTCTCTGGCGGTCGCCCGGATGTCTGGGAACCGGACGAAGACGTTTACTGGGGGGCCGAGACCACTTGGCTGGGGGGAGAAGAGCGTTACGGCGTGCAAAAGAAAATGCAGCAGCCGGGCGATGGTACGTTGGTGGCCGAGCCGCAGAACCATGGCAACGAAGAAAGCCGCACCGGGAGCGGCGAGCGCAATCTGGAAAACCCTCTCGCCGCTGTACAGATGGGCCTGATCTACGTGAACCCGGAAGGGCCGGAAGGGGTTCCGGACCCGGTTGCCTCGGCGAAGGATATCCGTGAAACCTTCGGCCGCATGGCGATGAATGATGAAGAGACCGTTGCACTGATTGCCGGCGGTCACGCCTTCGGCAAGACCCACGGCGCAGGCCCGGCGGATAACGTCGGCCCGGAACCGGAAGCGGCTGGCCTGGAAGAGCAGGGGCTGGGCTGGAAAAACAGCTTCGGCAGCGGCAAGGGCGGTGACACCATCACCAGCGGGCTGGAAGTGACCTGGACCTCGACGCCGACGAAATGGAGCAATGAGTACCTCGAAAACCTCTTTGGCTTTGAATGGGAGCTGACCAGAAGCCCGGCGGGAGCGCATCAGTGGACACCGAAGAACGGTGCCGGCGCCGGCAAGGTTCCGGATGCCCATGACGCTGGCAAGCGGCATGCGCCGAGCATGCTGACCTCGGACCTGGCGCTGCGTTTCGATCCGGCGTACGAACAGATTTCCCGACGTTTCCTGGCCAACCCCGACCAACTGGCCGACGCGTTTGCCCGCGCCTGGTTCAAGCTTACCCACCGTGACATGGGACCGCTTGCGCGTTATCTCGGCCCGGAAACCCCCGCGGAAGAGTTGCTGTGGCAGGACCCGATTCCTGCCGTCGATCATCCACTGGTGGATGAGCAGGATGTGGCGGCGCTCAAGCAAAAGATTCTCGCCGCGGGGCTGACGGCCTCGCAGCTGGTTTCGACGGCATGGGCCGCAGCGTCCACCTTCCGCGGCTCCGATAAACGCGGGGGAGCGAATGGCGGGCGCCTGCGTCTGGCTCCACAGAAGGATTGGGCGGTCAACCAGCCTGAGCAACTGTCAGGCGTATTGAAGCATCTCGAGGCTATTCAGGGCGACTTCAACGCCGCGCAGGCGGGAGGCAAAAGGATATCCCTGGCAGACCTGATCGTGCTGGCGGGCAGCGTGGGAGTTGAGTTGGCGGCAAAAAATGCCGGCCGCCAGACCACGGTGCCTTTCACGGCAGGGCGCACGGATGCTTCCCAGGAGCAGACGGATGTCGAGTCGTTCGGCTTCCTTGAACCGGTCGCCGATGGCTTTCGCAACTACCAGAAGGGGCACTACAAGGTGTCGGCGGAAGAGTTGCTGGTCGACAAGGCACAACTGCTGACATTGACCGCACCCGAAATGACGGTGCTGTTGGGCGGACTGCGGGTCTTGGGTATCAATGTCGGGGAAAGCAAGCACGGGGTGTTCACCGAGCGCCCTGGAACCCTGAGCAATGACTTCTTCAGGAACCTGCTGGACATGGGCGTTGAATGGAAGCCAGTCACCGGCACCCACGATACCTTTGAGGCGCATGACCGCAAGACCGGTGCCGTCAAGTGGACTGGCACCCGGGTCGACCTGGTGTTCGGTTCGCATGCCCAGTTGAGGGCGCTGTCCGAAGTCTATGGCAGTGCCGACGCCGAGGAGAAGTTCGTCGAAGACTTCGTGTCGGCCTGGACCAAGGTGATGAATCTGGATCGCTTCGAACTGGCCTGACACCAGCGCCATACTTGTACAGGCCCACGCTGTGGGCCTGTTCGCTAGCGGCCTTGGTTTATCCAGGCTTCCAGATCCGCTGCGCTCATAGGCTTTGCTATCAGATAGCCCTGCGCCTCGGAACACCCCCACTGTATTAAAAGATCCAGGATCTCTTCATTTTCTACGCCTTCGGCAACGACGCGGTAGCCGAGCCCCTTCGCCAGGCCTATCAGGGTTTTAACCAGTTGCTTGTCATTTTGATTGGTGCCCAGTCCGCTGATCAGTGATTGATCAAGCTTGACGGTAGTGGCCGGAAGCTCTTTCAAATACGCCCAGTTACTGTAGCCAGTGCCGAAATCATCAACGGCAACCTCTACGCCAAACTTACGAACCCGTTCCAACTGCCGAATGACTTCTTCAGGATTGGTCATCAGCATGCTTTCGGTAAACTCAAGTTCAAAGCTGGCCGGGTCCAGGCCGTGCGTTTGAATTTCATGAATCATCGCGTCTACGAACTCGGAACTTTCGAGATCGCTGACAGTGATATTCATCGCTATCCGCAGGCGCACACCTTGCGCTTTCCAGACAAGCGTTTGCCGGATGATTGCGTTGAGCACCCATAGTCCCACGGAGGGTATCAGGGCAGTTTTTTCAGCCAAGGGGATGAATTCAGCAGGGCTGATGGGGCCAAGCAACGGATGGGTCCATCGCAACAAAGCCTCTACCGAATCACACTTTCCCGAGGGCAGTTTGATTTTGGGCTGATACACCAGGCTGAACTGTTGGTCGGAGCTGACCGCCTCCGGCAACGAACTCAACAACATGAACGCGCGTTGTTGAGCGGCATCAAACTGAGGTTCATAAAGAGACCATCCCAGCTTGCGGTCACGCGCCTCATCTGCCGCGCTGACCAGCAGGCGCAGCCAGTCTTGCTGCCCTGCGCCACGAATGGGCAGGACGCCAATTCCCACTTGCATGAGTATGGGGATGCCGTGGCATTCAACCGGCTTTTTGAAGTCCGTCAGAATACTTGTGCAGATGTGCTCGGTGGTTTGTTCCTCCTCAAGGAGGAAGCCAAACCGGGTCGGGCTTATTTTGTAAAGCAGGCACCGCGCGGGTAAGAGTGTTTGCAGGCGAGATTTGATCGCCAGGACCAAGTCTCCGGCAAAGCTATACCCCAGGGCCTTTACGATATCGTTGAGGAACTTTGGCGAGATAATGTCAACGGCATACACCTGGCACCGGGTTTTAAGCTTCACCGCTTGACGGATATCTTCCTCAAGCCTGAGTCGATTAAACAGCCCCGTGGGTTGGTCTATAAAGTTGCGAGACCGCATGCCCTGTATGCGCATCATCACAAGTTCCGCGAAGCCGTTGAGCATGGCACTGTCACGCTCGTTCATGGGAGGGCGGGAGACGGTGTCAATGATGCAGAGACTTCCCAGTGTAAAACCATCCTCCGTAATCAACGGCGCGCCCGCGTAATAACGAATATGCGGTGGCCCTGTTACCAGGGGGTTGTGTTTGAAACGGGCATCCAGCGTGGCGTCCAACACCTCCAACAGGGAATTGTCCAGCGTGGAGTAGGCGCAAAAAGAGACTTCTCGTGGTGTCTGCGTTTCTGTAAGCCCCACGCGTGCTTTGAACCATTGCCGGTGTTTATCGACAATTGAAATCAGTGCGATAGGGGCGTTGAAGTAGGCAGACGCCATCTCGACGATTTTTTCAAAGACATCATCGTGGTCGCTGTCGGGTGGACAAAATTTCGCGACCTCTTTTAGCCGTTCAACTTCATTCGGCGGAATAGGAGCGCCTTCGCCCATGACAATCCTCGGAGTGGCTGTGTTCGTACAACAAAGTATCAGACAGTGCCATCATTATGATGTTGTTTTTTCTATTCAACAGATAGCTCAAACGTATGCATCCGGGCGGCTTCTCCCGGAAAACCTGCTCCCGGGGCATCGTGGTGCCAGGCATTTCCCCCGCGTCTAGTGCACCAGGGGGGCTGCCTTGATGGCCATGTACTCATCCTTGACCGCCTCAAACCCATATTTATCTTCAAGCCGTTTGACGATGAAGTGCCCCCGCGCCATGTCCTGATAGAAATGGGTGAACAGCGTATTGATGGTCGCCCCGGTAAAGGCGCCCATCACGGGAACGGCCTGCGCCGCGAACTTGCTGGAAATGGTAAAGCCAAATTGGGTCGCGACCTTGTCGATCAGGATCGCCAGCCATTTGCCGGCTTGCCCCGGGGACAAGGTGCTGATGGCCTTGGAACCCTGCTTGGCGGCGATTCCCGCCAGTTCTTTCGACAGTTGCTGCATGGCCTGGGTGGTGAAGCTGCGGGTCATGTAATAACCCGTCTCCGTTGCATCGTCGACCTGGCTGTTGCCGCCCATGGCAAACACCTCAATACACGCCTGCTTGGTCGCAAAGTCCCCCAGGTCAAAACCTTCGCTGCGCGCCACATCGGCGACCGCGCGCATCATGATGGTGGTGGAGATCGGCAGTTCGACAAACAGCGCCGCAAAACCGAAGGCTCCGCCGATAGCGCCCGAGGTCGCTGCGAAGGCCTTGTGCAGCCGGGTCGAGGCTGGTTTTTTCGGGCTGTTCTCCAGGCTCTTCAGCGCCGCGCCGGCGGAGGAGTGCAGCGCCGCCGCCACGGCGCCATTGATCCTTTTTGAAACCACCCCCGGCAAAGCCTTCACCGCACTTTCAATGGGGGAGCCGATCATGCCGGACAGCCTGGCAGTCAGGGAGGGTGACTCGAGCAAGCCGACGGCCCGCTTGAGATCCTGGTAGTCCTCGGGGTTGTCTCTGATGCTCACAGGCGTCTCCATGAAGTTTTTCCGGTTCTCATAAAACAAAGACCCGCAAGAAAGGCCATCGTGCCGTCACGCTTTACCCATTCTTTACCTGTGCGTGTGCTGCGTTCGCCAGCGGGTCGGTTACGCTGCCATTCATCTTGAACTGAATGACGGTATGCATCGAATGAGCCTTCAACCGCGGTACTGGCTGGCGGTGGGCGCCCTGGTGGGCAGCCTGGGATTGATCGCAGGGTGTGCGGGCGATCCGCCAAACCCGCGAGCCGCTTTCAGCGAGCGGGTCGATAAGGAACTGAGTACCGCTTATCAACCGTCCCACTACGAAACGGCCGGCTGGGACGCGACCTGGCAAGTCGATCAGCAATCGGTGAATGTGGCGTGGTTGGCCCCGGTGACCCAGGAGCGTGTGCCGCTGATTATCTACTTGCCGGGGTTGGGAGAGTCGGCCTCGGGCGGCGTGGCGTGGCGCAAGGCTTGGGCGCAGGCCGGTTATGCGGTGCTGTCGGTTCAGGAGCACGCCCATGACCAGTCGATCTTCGCCTCGCAGCAGGCGCAATATGGCGATTTTCGCGGGATGGCGAGCAGTCATTATTCCGACGTCGCACTGCGCGACAGGCTGTCCACCTTGCAGAAAGTCCTGACTGAGGTTCGGGCACGGGCCGCCAAGGGCGATACGCAACTGGCAGCCATCGATTGGAACCAGGTGGTGGTGGCCGGCTTTGATTTTGGCGCGCAGACCGCCGAGGCGCTCGCCGGGGCGCTGGAGCCTGGCGGTGCGTCGGGCGTTGCGGTTCAGCCCAAGGCAGTGCTGCTGCTCAGCCCTTATGTGGACGCCGATGCTCGGCCAGACAGGTATGCCCGGATATCGGCGCCCGTGCTGTCGATGACCGGTCAACAGGATGAAGACCCATTCAACTGGGTCAGTTCCTATCGCCAGCGGGAAGTATTGGGTGAGTCGGTGAGGGTAGCCGGGAGTGTCCGCTTGGACCTGAACAGTGCGACGCACAAAACGTTGGCGGGCAGTGAGTTATTCAGCCGGCCGGCGAAAAAAGCCGATAAAGGCAATGATTCGTCCGGCGATGCGCCCAAAGGTCGAGGGCACAAGCACGGCGCCAAACCTGGCGGCGGTAGCCCGATGGCGGGCGAACCGGCGCCGGATCCCAAGCAAGTCGCGGCGATCCAGGCCATTGGCGTGGCGTTTCTGGACAGCCGGGTCAAACACAATCCTGCGGCCACTGACTGGCTGCACATAGACGCACCTGCTTGGCTGGGTGAGGCCGGGCGGTTGAAGTAGGTGTGTGTGCCGGCTGCATTTTTTTGCCAGGCTCGCGCGGGCCCCGGTGGATTCGCTACTATGGGGTTCACCCGAACCCACCCGCCGTACCCGTTGGAGCCTTGAATGCCAAGCCAGAAGGACATCACCGCCGAGAGCGGCGCACCGATGATTCCTGATCAGCGCCGTGAGCTGATACTGCGTCAATTGCGCAAGCATCAAGTGCTGAGTGTTCATCAGTTGATGGAGATGTTCGACTGCTCCCACATGACCGTGCGGCGCGACATTGCATTGCTGGAGCAGGAAGGCCGGGCGTATTCGGTCACCGGTGGGGTGCGCATTGCCAGCCAGCTTCACAGCGAGCCGAGCCATCAGCTCAAGGCCGTGGTGGAGTTGCCGCAGAAGCAGGCCATGGCCAAGCTTGCCGCGCGCTTGCTGCGTGCGGACATGACGGTCTACCTGGACGCAGGCACCAGCACGCTGGAGATCGTGCCTTACATCAAGGCACTCGCCGGCATGACGGTGGTGACCAACGACTTCGGCGTGGTGCAGGCACTGATGGACGCCCCGCAAGTGACGGTGATTCACACGGGCGGGCAGTTGGATCACTCCAACCATTCGTGTGTGGGCGGGCTTGCGGTGGCCACCCTGCGCCAGGTGGTCACCGACATCGCCTTTATCTCTACCAGTTCCTGGGACCTGCGACGCGGGATAACCACGCCTTCGGCGTTGAAGGTGGAGGTCAAGCAGGTTGCCATGCAGTCGGCGTCGCAAGTGGTGCTGGTGGCCAGCAGTTCCAAGTACGGCACCTTCAGCATGTACAAGATCGCCGGACTGGAGCAGTTCGATATCGTCATCAGTGATGCCGCGCTGGCGCCCGCCGCAGCGGACGGCATACGCAAGCAAGGGGTCGAACTGATGTTGCCGTCCGACCTCACGCCCGCCTGACGGGTCTTTTCGGTCTGCTGCGAGCGGCGAGCGGGGGCGGTAGCGTTGTTTAGCGTGCCTTCCAGTCCCGCAACCATTGCAGGCCGGCCGAGGTGTCACCCCGCGGTCGGTATTCGCAGCCTATCCAGCCGTCATACCCCAGTTCATCGATCAGCTCGAACAGGTAAGGGTAATTCAGCTCCCCGAGGTCCGGTTCATGCCGATCAGGCACGCCGGCAATCTGGATATGGCCAATGCCGCCCATGTCCCGGCGCAGCTTGACGGCCAGGTCGCCCTCGACGATCTGGCAGTGATAGCAGTCGAACTGGACCTTCAGGTTGCGGGCGCCGACCTCCTTGCAGATGGCCTGTACCTGATCCTGGCGGTTGAGGAAAAACCCTGGCATGTCTCGGGTGTTGATCGGTTCCAGCAGCACGGTAACGCCGGCCTGCGCCGCTTGGCCGGCAGCGTAGGCGAGGTTTTCCAGGTACACGCCATGGTGCCGCGCGCGGTCGCTTTCCGACGGCAGCAAGCCGGCCATCACATGGATGCGGGTATTGCCCAGCACGGCGGCGTACTCCAGCGCCCGGTCGAAGCCGGTGCGAAACTCGCCCTCGCGACCCGGCAAGGTCGCGATGCCGCGCTCGCCCGCCGCCCAATCACCCGGCGGCGCGTTGAACAGGGCTTGCACCAGGCCGTTGTCGTTCAGGCGTTGTCGCAGTTCCTGCGGGCTGTACTCATAGGGAAACAGATACTCCACCGCCTCGAATCCGTCGGCGGCGGCCGCGGCGAAGCGCTCCAGAAACGGGTGTTCGGGATAGAGCATGCTCAGGTTGGCAGCAAAGCGAGGCATGGGAACTCCTTCAGACAAAAGGCCAGATCAACAGGGTGACAAGGAAACCCAGGGTACCCAGCAGGGTGGTGATCACCGTCCAGGTACGCAGGCCGTCGGCCACGTTGAGCCCGGCCAGTTTAGTGAAAATCCAGTAACCGGCATCGTTGATGTGCGACATCGCCAGCCCGCCACCGCCCATGGCCAGGCACAGCAGGGCCATATGGTTGGGCGTCAGGTTGAGCGTGGCAATCAACGGGCTGATGATACCCGCTGTGGTCACCAGTGCCACGGTGGTCGAACCCTGTACCGCGCGCAACAGCATGGTCAGCAAAAAGCCCAGCGCCAGTACTGGCAGCCCGGTGGTGCGCAACAAGTCGGAGACCACCGCTCCGATCCCGGTGTCCACCAGCACCTTGCCGAACACGCCGCCGGCACCGGCGATCAGGATCACCATGGCCACGCCGGGCAATGCCGAGCCGATCACATCGGACACCTGGGTACGGCTCCAGCCGCGACGGGAGCCCAGCAGCCAGGCACACAGCAAGGTATCGAGCAGCAGTGCCACCAACGGAGCACCGAGGACGGTCATGATCGCCCGTAACGTCGACTCGATGGGCAGCAGCGACGTCGCCAGGGTGCCCAGCAGAATCAGGATGATGGGTAACAGGATCAGGCTGACGATCAGCCCGAAACCCGGCGCCGGAGCGGGCGGCAGCTTGGCAACGAGACTGCTGGTGGACTCTTCGAGGCCCATGTGCGCGACGGCACCAGCCCTCTGTTCGACGTTCTGGGCGTTGCCGTTATGCCAGGCGCGCAGGTCATCGTTGGTCACGTGGGGGCCGTAGACCTCTGCACGGATATCATCAGACATCGGGTAAAAACGCCGGGTCATGCGTCCGGCCACGCGGTAGCCGACGTAGCACAGGAAGGCCGTGAGCGGCAGCCCGAACATCAGTACCCGGCCCAGGTCGGCGCCCAGTTGGCTGGCGGCCGCCACGGCACCGGGATGCGGAGGCAGGAAGGCGTGCACCGTGAGCAGCGCCGCGCACATCGGCAAGGCAAACATCAGCAGCGGTTTGCGCGCACGGCGGGCAACGCCATAGGCCAGCGGCATCAGGATGATCACCCCCACTTCGAAGAACACCGGCACACCGATGATGAAGCCGGCCACCGTCAACGCCAGCGGCGTGCGTCGGTTACCGAAGCGTTCGATCAGGGTTTTCGCCAGCGCCTCGGCGCCGCCGGACAACTCGATGATGCGACCGATCATGGCGCCCAGGGCAATGATGATTGCGATGTGGCCGAGGGTCTTGCCCATCCCGCCTTCGATGGTGGCGACCAGGTCGGCCGGTTTCACCCCGGCGACCAACGCCACCAGGATGCTCACCAGCATCAGCGCCACAAACGGCTGGAATTTGTACTTGAGCACCAGGAACAGCAGGAGTGCGATCCCAAGGCCGGCGGTTGCCATCAGAATAAGCGGGCTCATAGCATCCACCCTGCGCATTGAACGTGCGGAAGGTGAGTGCCACTGTAAGGGTCAACACTGCAGTAGGGCTTGATCATGCTGGAATGTCCTGTTGTTTTTATTGTTCAGGCACGTGCTCGCGACAGCGTGGCTGCCTCGGGTCGCGAAGGCGTGCATCAAGGGGGTTGCGGGTAAAACCGGTGACCTACCACTGGGCGCCGAACGTCTCCCGCAGTTCGTCCAGTGCGGCCTGGTCCAGTGGCGCCGGTCGCGGGTTGCTCATCAGCCAAAGCCGTGCGGTTTCTTCGAGTTCTTCCAGGGCATAACTGGCCTTGGACACGGAGCTTTCCCAGACCACCGGCCCCAGGCGTTCGAGCATCACACCGCGTACGCGGTTGACCAGTTGCGCCACCTGCTCGGCGACATTGGGTGCGCCAGGGCGTTGATAGTTGATCAATGGGATATGACCCACTTTCATCACCTGATACGGCGTCAGCGGCGGCAGAATGTCGTCCTGGCTCCACACTCCGGCCAGGGTCAGGGCCACCAGGTGCGTGGAATGGGTATGCACCACGCCACCCACGCCAGGGTTGCGATCGTAGACCTGGCGATGCAGGGCCAGGGTCTTCGAAGGCTTGTCGCCCGACACCCATTTGCCCGCCAGATCGACCTTGGCAATGGCCGCAGGGTCCAGGCGCCCAAGGCAGGCGTCGGTGGGGGTGATCAGCCAGCCATCATCGAGCCGGGCGCTGATGTTGCCGGCGCTGCCCACGGTAAACCCGCGCTGATAAAGGCTGTGCCCAACCGTGCAAATCTCCTCGCGCAGTGCGTTTTCGCGACTCATTGCGCACCTCCGGCCAATTGCTTCAGGGCCTTGTCGAAAAAGTCCCGGCCGCCGAAGTTGCCGGACTTGAGGGCCAGCGCCAGCGGTTCGGCGGTGTTGCTCACGGTGGCCGGCACCCCGGGGTCGATCTGCGCGCCAATCTGCAACAGCTGTACGCCGAGAGCCTTGACCACCGCACCGGAGGTTTCACCACCGGCGACAACGAAGCGCCGCACACCGCTCTCGCGAAGGGCCTGGGCGATGGCGCCCAAGGCGTTCTCCACCAGCTCGCCCGCATGCTCGACCCCCAGTTGCTGCTGGACCGCCTTGACGTCGTCCGGAGTACTGGTGGCGTAGATCAACACGGTGTGTGGCTGGTTGCGTGCAAAAGCCACGGCGTTTGCCACCACCGGTTCACCGGCCGCCAGGGCCAGTGGGTCGATGCGCAGCGCTGGCCGCCCGGCCTCGATCCAGGCGGCAACCTGGCCGTTGGTGGCGATCGACGCACTACCGGCCAACACCACTTCGCCGCCTTCCACCGTTGGCAGTGAGGCCGGGTCGAAGTCGCGCAGCTTGCCGGCACGGCGGAAGTTTTCTGGAAGCCCCAGGGCCAGGCCCGAGCCACCCGTCAACAGCGGCAAGTCGGCGCAGGCAGCGCCGAGGGTATAAAGGTCCTGGTCGGACAGCGCATCGGCAACCGCCATGCCCACACCTTGGGCGCGCAGTTCGGCGATTTTCTCGCGAACCTGCGCAACGCCCTGGGCGATGCTGTCGTAGCGCAGCAGCCCAACCTTGCAGGAGGTTTGCGATTGCAGCACACGGACCAGGTTGGCATCGGTCATGGGGGTCAGCGGATGGTGCTGCATGCCCGACTCGTTGAGTAACTGGTCCTGCACGAACAAATGGCCACGGAAGATCGTTCGGCCATTTTCCGGAAACGCCGGGCAGGCGAGGGTGAAGTCACTGCCCAGCGCCTTGAGCAGCGCTTCGCTGACCTGGCCGATATTGCCGGCGGACGTCGAGTCGAACGTGGAGCAGTACTTGAAGAAAATCTGCTCGCAACCCTGTGCGCGCAGCCATTCCAGGGCGGCCAGGGAGTCGGCGATGGCGTCGGTAACCGGCAGGGTGCGGGATTTCAGGGCAATGACGATTGCGTCTGCGTCCAGCCCCGCCGCGACTTCGTCGCTCGGAATGCCAATGCTCTGCACCGTACGCATTCCGCCGCGCACCAGCATATTGGCGAGGTCGGTGGCACCGGTGAAATCGTCGGCGATGCAGCCCAGCAATGGGCGTGCGGCAGGTCGGTTCATGGCGCGGTCCTTATACGGAGTCAGGTTTGGCGGTCGGCAGTTCGATGCCCGGGAAAATCTTGATCACCGCCGAATCGTCCTCACGCCCGAAACCGGCGCTGGAGGCCTGCATGAACATCTGGTGCGCGGTGGCCGACAGCGGCAGCGGAAACTTGCTGGCCCGTGCGGTATCCAGCACCAGGCCCAGGTCCTTGACGAAAATATCCACGGCGGACAACGGCGTGTAATCGGCCTTGAGAATGTGCGGTACGCGGTTCTCGAACATCCAGGAATTGCCGGCGCTGTGGGTGATCACCTCGTACAAGGCATCGGCGTCGACCCCTTCGCGCAGCCCCAGCGCCATCGCTTCGGCGGAGGCGGCAATGTGCACGCCCGCCAGCAACTGGTTGATGATCTTGACCTTGGAGCCCAGGCCATGCACGTCGCCCAGTCGATAAACCTTGCCGGCCATACCCGCGAGCACCGCATCCGCCTTGGCATAGGCTCCGGCCGGGCCGGAAGTCATCATGGTCATTTCGCCGGCCGCGGCCTTGGCGGCACCGCCGGAGATCGGCGCGTCCAGGTACAGCAACCCGGCGTCTGCCAGGCGCTTGCCCAGCTCCACGGCATAGGTCGGCGCCACCGTGGCACAGCCAATCACCAGGCTTCCCGGGCGCAATGCGGCGGCCGCCGAGTGTTCACCAAACAGGACGGTCTCGGTCTGTTCGGCATTCACCACCACGGTGATGATCACATCGCATTCACCCGCCATCTGTGCCGGTGAACTGCAGGCTACTCCGCCTTCGCTGGCGAACTGTTGTGTGACGGTTTCACGCACATCACAGGCATGCACATTGAAACCATTGCGCAGCAACGAGCGGGCAATGCCCAGGCCCATCGCGCCAAGTCCAATAACACCGACGTTCTTATTATTCATGGGGGTTCCTGTTTTGTGGTCAGGGGGTGAGACATGTTGGGCTGATAATCCACCAGTGATCGGATTATGTGAAGTTATTTTTTCAAATAACATATTTTAACATTGGTGGTGTGAGCGTCCCGCAGGCCTCGTGGCGCAAGGAAAAGAGCACTAAATTGACGTCAAATAAAAAGCCGGCGGGGCTGTGTTTAGTTCCGTAACTGACAGCCGATAGCGCCTTTAGAGTCCATTGCTCTGAAGGGGTACGTCATGTTCAATAAAACGCTGAAAACAGAACTGGCGGCCAGGACGGCCGACGTTGCAGGGTACAAAGGATTGATGGCTGCGCTTGAGCGCTCGATGGCCGTGGTCGAGTTCGACTTGAACGGCAAGGTGCTTCGCGCCAACGATAACTTCTTGCAGGCGTTGGGATATCGCCCGGATGAATTGAGTGCAAAGTCACATCGGGACTTTTGCTTGCCTGCATTGACGAACAGCGCAGCGTACGGTGAATTCTGGGCCGCGCTTCGGGCCGGCAAATTCGTTTCCGGTACCTTTCAGAGGGTCAATAAAGACGGGCAGACGGTCTGGGTGGAGGCCAGTTATAACCCGGTGCTGGACGAACGTGGCCAGGTGTTGAAGGTCGTCAAGTACGCGCTTGTCGTCACCGACAAAGTGGCACAGGAGGCCGCCACCCGCAGCAAGCTTGCGGCGCTGGACCGGGCCATGGCGGTGATCGAGTTCGACCTGAGCGGCAATGTGCTGGTCGCCAACGAAAACTTTCTGAATGTGATGGGTTATGGGTTGGCGGAACTCAAGGGCAAGCATCACCGGATGTTTTGCGAACCCGGCCTGGTGAACAGCGATGAGTACACCGACTTCTGGCGTCGCCTGAATGCGGGCGAGTTTTTCAGCGGGCAATTTAAACGCCTGGGCAAGCACGGCCGCGTCGTGTGGCTGGAGGCAAGCTATAACCCGGTGTATGACGCCGACGGCAAGTTAACCAAGATCGTCAAGTTCGCCAGTGACATCACCGAGCGGGTCGAGAAATTCGAGGCCGACTCCCGCGGTGCTTCCCGGGCTTACCATATTTCTGCCGAGACCGAGAAGTTTGCCGAGCAGGGCACCCAGGTCATTCAAGAGACCGCCAGCGAGATGCGTCGGATTGCCGAAAACATCGGGGCGTCTGCGCGACTGGTGGGACAACTGGGCGATCGCTCCGAGCAGATCACCGCCATCGTCAATACCATTCGCGGGATTGCTGACCAGACCAACCTGCTGGCGCTCAATGCCGCCATCGAGGCCGCCCGCGCCGGGGATCAAGGGCGGGGGTTTGCCGTCGTCGCCGACGAGGTGAGGCAATTGGCGGGTCGCACCAGCCGCTCAACGGCGGAAATCGCCGAGATGATCAGCAAGATTCTCGCCGAGACACGGGACGCGGTCGTCAGCATGAACGCCACTCAGGAAGGGGCGCAGCGCGGCGTTACGTTGGCCGATCAAGCCGGTTCGGTGATTTTGCAGATTCGCAATGGCACCAGCGACGCGGTCGAGGCGGTAAGCATGTTTGCTTCCAAGCTCGATGAGTCCGAAGTGATTCCAAAGACCGCCATCAGTTGGGTGGGATAGAGCCTCAAGCTGCGCCTGGGTCTTGACGTCGAACAGGGAATAGAAAAAGCGCCACTCATTGAGTAGCGCTTTTTTTTGCCGGCGCTGTGGGCAGTTCAGACATTGCCCTCAGCGAAACGCCTAGAACTTGAAGCGCCCCACCAGGCCCTTGAGCTGACCGGAAATATCCGTCAACCGCCCGGACCCGGTCTGTGCCGAATGCGCAAAGCCTTCCACCAACTGCGCATCGGCATGGATCTGCGCGATGTGCCGGTTGATCTCTTCGGCCACCTGGTGCTGTTCCTCGGCGGCCGTGGCGATCTGGGTGTTCTGATCGCGAATCGAGTCGACGGAGCCACGGATCTTGTCGAAGCTGTCGCGGGCCTGCTGGATACGTTCCACGCTGGTGTGGGACACCAGCAGGCTGCCCTGCATCTGCTGGGTGACTTCCTGGGTGCGGCGGGCGAGGTTGCCCAGCAGGCTGTCGATTTCGCCGGTGGAGTCGGCGGTGCGTCGCGCCAGGGCCCGCACCTCGTCAGCGACCACGGCGAACCCACGGCCCTGGTCACCGGCACGTGCGGCTTCGATGGCGGCATTGAGCGCCAGCAGGTTGGTCTGTTCGGCAATCGAGCGGATGGTGTCGAGGATGGTGTTGATGTTTTTGCTGTCCTGCTCCAGTTGCTGCATCGTCTGGGTGGAGCGCTGCAGGTCTTCGCTGAGCTTGAGCACGCTGCCGGTGGCTTCGCCGATATGCTGCTGGCCGTCGTGTACATCGCGGTAGCCTTCGTCGGCACTCGATGCGGCGGCACTGCAGGAGCGGGCGACTTCGTTGGCGGTCGCCACCATTTCGTTGAAGGCGGTGCTGACCAGCTCCACGGCTTCACGTTGGCGGCCTGCCGCCTGGTTCATGTTATGGGCGACGTCGCGGGTGTCGGCGGCGGCGGCTTGCAGGTCGGAAGAGGCACTGCCGATGCGCTGCACCAGTTGGGCGATCATGCTCAGGAACTGGTTGAACCAGCCCGCCAGGCTGGCGGTTTCGTCCTTGCCCTGCACCTTGAGCTGGCGGGTGAGGTCGCCTTCGCCTTCGGCAATCTCTTGCAGGCCGTCGGCCACCCCGCGAATCGGGCGCACGATCACGCTGGCAAAGCTGGCGCCGACAATCGCGAACACCACGGCCAGTGCCGCGGCGATGGCGGCGATCAGCCAAGTCAGGCGAGTGGCGCCGGCCATCACTTCGTCGCGCTTGATCAGGCCGATAAAACGCCAGCCCAGGTCTTTGGAACTGACCACGTTGGCCATGTAGGTCACACCCTCGATGTTCACCTGGGTCACGCCGTCGCCGCGCTTGGCCAGCTCGGCATAATCAGGGCCCAAGTCGGCCATCGGTTTGAAGTTGTGCTTGGCGTCGCTGGGGTCTACCAGCACATTGCCGTTGGCTTCCACCAGCATCAGGTAGCCGCTGTCGCCGAGCTTGATGTTGCGCACCAGTTCGGTGAGTTGCTTGAGCGACACGTCCAGGCCGACGACGCCGAGGATCTTGCCCGTGTCGTCGGCGACGGTGTGCACGGTGCCGATCAGCGACACATCGTCTGGCGCCCAATAGTAGGCGCCGGTACGCACGGTCTTGCCTGGTGCGGCGATGGCCGCCTGGTACCAGGGGCGCACGCGCGGGTCGTAGTTGTTCAGTTTGGTGTCGTCAGGCCAACTGGCGTAACCGCCGTCGCTCAGTCCCAGCGACAGGTAGGCGGTGCTGGGATGGCTTTTGGCGAACTGATCGAAAATCCCCAGAAGGTCTTTGTTGGTCGCCGTCAGCGGGATTTGCGCAGCGTCGGCGCCGGCATAACTCTTGAGGTCCTTGGCCGCGACAACGCGCGGGTCCTTGGCTACGTATTCGACGTTCTGGCTGATGCCGTCGAAAAATTGCTTCATGCCGTTGTCGATCTGACGGATCTCGCGGCCGCTGCTGTCGAGGAAATTGGCCATGGCCCCCTCGCGCACATTCAGCACCACCAGAATGGCCACCAGGATGACTGGCAGACACGCGATGGCCGCAAAGGCCCAGGTCAGCTTCTGCTTGATATTCATGACTTCACCTGCGGGTATTTATAGTTTTGGCAAGGAGAAAACAGTTGGGTCGAACGTCGCATGTATTGTTTTGACGGCGGGTGTGGCCATGCGTACCCCCTGTGTATCGACTGCGGGGGCACGCACTTGAGGCCGAAGGCGCGGTTTAACGGTGGGGGCTGGTGGTCTCAGCCCTCGAACACCGCGCCATCAGACGTCGCTGCTAAACGTGATGTATAAGTTTCTCAAACGTCATCAACCATCTTTTTACGGCGTGATACGCTAGCCTTACTTTTGAATTGGCACTGGTCGTTCCCGCGTATACGGCGACAGTGAGGAGTGAACATGTCGAAAATTTCCCACCATGATCTACGGCGCTCGTTTCGCGAGCTGCTGGCCTCCCAACACTGCTTTCACACCGCCTCGGTGTTTGACCCGATGTCTGCCAGGATCGCGGCAGACCTGGGCTTTGAAGTCGGCATCCTGGGTGGCTCGGTGGCGTCGCTGCAGGTTCTGGCTGCGCCGGACTTCGCGCTGATTACCCTGAGTGAGTTCGTCGAGCAGGCCACCCGCATCGGCCGGGTGGCGCAGCTTCCGGTGATCGCCGACGCCGATCACGGCTACGGCAACGCCCTCAACGTGATGCGCACCGTCCAGGAACTGGAGCGTGCGGGCGTTTCAGCGCTGACCATTGAAGATACCTTGCTGCCCGCGCAGTTCGGGCGCAAATCCACCGACCTCATCAGCACGGAAGAGGGCGTGGGCAAGGTCAAGGCAGCCCTGGAGGCGCGGGTCGATCCGCAGCTTTCGATCATCGCGCGGACCAACGCCGCCGTGCTGCCGGTGGAAGACGTCATCCATCGCACCAAGGCGTATCAAGAGGCTGGCGCAGACGGCATCTGCATGGTGGGTGTCCGTGACTTCGACCACCTTGAACAGATCGCCGAAGGCCTGACGGTCCCGTTGATGCTGGTGACCTACGCCAACCCGAATCTCAATGACAACGAACGCCTGGCCAAACTGGGTGTGCGGATTGTGGTTGCCGGCCACGGCGCCTACTTCGCTTCGATCAAGGCCACCTACGACAGCCTTCGCGAACAGCGCAACCTCACGCGCAGCACGTCGAACCTGACCGCCAGCGAACTGACCCACACCTATACGTTCCCCGACACCTACGTGAGCTGGGCCAAAGAGTTCATGGATGTTCAAGAGTGACATGACCCAGCAGGAGCGAGCTTGCTCGCTCCTGCAGAAGCTCTAAGCTAATTCCATAAAATTATTTATTTTATTTTTTATAGAACAATATCATCTAACTGAGTTGACCCTTGGAGAGCCGGAGTCCGCGCTGCTCAAGTCTTATCCGCTCAGGAATCTATAAAAATGAACACGCTGAAACTGGCCCGCAACCTCCTCTCGGCCATGGGCCTCGCTGTCCTCTCCCTAAGCGCTCAATCCGCTGACCTCACCATCGGCTACATCAACGGCATCGACCCGATCAAACGCGCCATCGCCGATGGTGAATATGAAAAAGGTATCGGCCAGAAGATCGATTGGCGCAAATTCGACGCGGGCCCGGCCGTCCTGGCCGCCATGGCTTCCGGTGATGTGCAGATCGGCAACCTGGGTTCCAGCCCATTGGCTGCGGCGGCTTCGCGAAACATGCCGCTGGTGGCGTTCATTGTCAGCGCGCAGATTCGCAGTTCCGAGGCCCTGGTGGTTCGCGACGGCAGCGGGATCAAGACCCCTGATGACCTGATCGGCAAAACCATTGCCGTGCCCTTTGTGTCGACCTCCCATTACAGCCTGCTGGGCGCGCTGAAGCACTGGAACCTGGACCCGCGCAAAGTCAACATCGTCAACCTGACACCGGCACAAATCACCGCCGCCTGGGCCCGTGGCGATATCGACGGGGCGTTTACCTGGTCGCCTGCCCTGGGTGAAATCCGTAAGACCGGCCAGATCCTCACGGATGCTGCCGAAGTTTCCAACTGGGGCGCCCCGACCTTTGAGGTGTGGGTAGCGCGCAAGGATTTCGCTGAAAAGAATCCGAAGGTCGTTGCCGATTTTGCCAAGGTCAGCCTGGCGGCGATTGCCGATTACGCCGCGCATAACAAAGACTGGACCGCTGAATCTGCCCCCGTGAAGAGCATCGCCCGGCTCACAGGCGCCAACGCTGCGGACATTCCCGAGCTGCTCGAAGGCTCATCGTTCCCGACGGCCGTCGAACAAAAAAGCGCGCAATACCTCGCCGGTGGCACCGCCAGGGAAATCGGCAAGACCGCCGAATTTCTGAAAGAGCAGGGAAAAATCGAAAAGGTCCTGCCTGACTATTCCGCCTTCGTCAGCGACAAGTTCATCGGAGAATAATCATGGGCCTGACGCTTCATCCCCTTGGCCCTACCATCGGCGCCGAGGTTGAGGGGCTGGATATGTCCCTGCCTCTGACGGATCAACAACACGACTGGGTGGAGCAAGCACTGCTGCAGCACCAGGTGTTGTTCTTCCGTAACCAGGCCATTACCCCCGGGCAGCACGTGGCATTTGCCGCGCGGTTTGGTGATTTGCACCGGCATCCGATTTACCCGCATGTTGACCGGCACCCGGAACTACTGCTGATCGACACCGCCGTGACCGATGTCCGCGACAACGCCATTTGGCACACCGATGTAACCTTCCTCGCCGCACCGGCGATGGGCTCCGTGTTGGCGGCCAGGCAAGTGCCTGCGTTCGGCGGGGATACATTGTGGGCCAATGGCGTGGCTGCGTTTGAAGCGTTATCGGCCCCCGTCAGGCAACTGCTAGACGGCCTGACCGCTACCCACGAATTGACCAAATCATTTCCCACCGAGCGCTTCGGCAGCACGCCCGAAGCATTGGCGCGCTATGAAAAAGCCCGGAAGGATCACCCGCCGCTGTCGCACCCGGTGGTCAGGACGCATCCTGCCACCGGGCGCAAGGCGTTGTTTGTGAATGAAGGTTTTACCACGCGGATCAATGAGCTTGAGGCGGCGGAAAGTGATGCGTTGCTGCGGTTATTGTTCAGCCACGTGAGCCGCCCGGAATTCACCGTGCGTTGGCGATGGAAGGCGAATGATGTAGCGTTCTGGGATAACCGCATTACCCAGCATTACGCGATTGATGATTACCGACCGCAAAGGCGGGTGATGCACCGCGCGACGATGTTGGGTGACGTGCCTTTTTGATGGAGGATCGGTCGATGGACTTGCCCTTGGTGATCAACCCTGACGACTATCTGGAAACCGAGTTCGGCAGGGAGTTCACACCTGAGCGCAATCGCCAGGCATGGCAGCTCGCGTATGCGCGGTTGAGGCACGAGCTGTCACAGGCGGCAAAGGGCACTCATGTCTACGTGGTCATGGGCGTGCAGGGGGCGGGCAAGTCTCGCTGGGTGTCGGAAAACCTCGGTCGGCTGGGACGTCGGGCAATTGTCTTCGATGCCGCCCTGCCTGCGCGGCGTCATCGGGAGGAGCTGCTGTCCATCGCGAGGGACTATGCAGTCCCGGTGATCGGCATCCTGGTGAGCGCACCGCTGGAGCTGGCGTTGGCGCGAAATGCCCAACGCAATGCTGACAAAAAGGTGCCGGAGGACGCGCTGAAAAGCGTGTTCAGCATGCTCGAGCCACCCAGTGAAGACGAAGGATTCGTCTGGGTGCAAACCATTGAACAACAGGCGCCGCTGCCCACAACCCTGCAAACTGCCCGGATGAGCCTGGTTGCGCCCGACGTGGCGCTTGCTGAAAAACTCGCCGATGCCTTGAACGCCAGCTACGCGCTGCACCGCCGGTTTCTCGTATGGAGCAAGCCGCACTGGACGCTGGAGGACACGCAGGAAAGCCTGCAGCGGGCGGCAAAAGACTTCGATGCACCTGTTGGGGAGAAAAGGTATTTCCTGTTATCTCGCGACGATCCTCAGGCATTGGTGGGCTGTATCGGCCTGCTGCCGCTGGCCGATGAGATTCACAGCTTCGAAGTTGGCTATTGGGGCAATCAGGCTCACGCCGGTCATGGGCTGATGAGGGAGGCATTGACTGCTCTGGTTTTGCAGTTGAGCGGGCACACACTGCGTCTGACCACTTCTTCGGCGAACCTATCCAGTCAACGACTGGCTGAGGCGGCGGGATTTGAATGGGTGGAAACCCTTCAAGGCGCGCGGCGCTGCGAGTACTTCGGCGTACGCGATACGCTGGTTTACCGCCGGGCCGCACGCTGACCTTAAAGGTACTCACACTCCCCACGCAGCAGCGAAAGCTGAACCAGGTCTTGATGAGCTCCGTTCCAGTAACCCGCCTGCCTCAACGTTCCTTCACGCACGAACCCGGCTTTCTCAAGCAGGTTCAGTGACCGGGCGTTGTCAGGATGAACCAGCGCTTCGATCCTGTTGAGTTCCATGCGCTGGAACGCCCATCGAAGGGCGGCGTAAACCGCCTCCTTCATGAGCCCCTGTCCCTGTGCCGATTGCGCCATCTCAAACCCGATGGCGCAACTGCGCCACGTACGATTCCATTTGAAGAAACCACAGGTGCCGATCAGCTTCGCCATGGCTGTGTCCTCAATCCCCCAGCGAATCCCTGGATTGGGTGACGTGCGCCAACTGGCAAACAGCTCGATCAGTTGCTCCGCTTGATGAGGCTCGGTGATTGGGTCGGCACCGAACCACTTCATTGCTTCAGCGTCGCTATGAATCGCAAACAACCCCACCGCATCCTCCTGTGTAAGTTCTCTGAGGGTCAGGCGTTCGGTTTTGAGAGTCGGAAAATCGGACACTGCGGGCGTCACCTTTTAGAAAAACGATTCGCTAAGGTGTGTCGTGCGGAATAAAAAATCAATCTGTTCAGTGGTGACGCAAGGCGTCACGGGATACGAGCACACTCTCCTGATCAACTGAGATAACTGAGATCAACTGTGGGAGCTGTCGAGCCCCAGCGAGGCTGCGATGCAGGCGCCGCAGTCTGGCAGGTACGGCGCGGTGATCCCATCGCAGCCTCGCTGGGGCCCGACAGATCCCACATTGGTCTGAGCGGTCACTCCTCGCGCTTCACCACCAACGTCAAGATGTCATAACTGGCCACCAGCTCACCCAGCTGGTTGGTCACCTCCACATCCCACGCCACCACGCCCTGTGGAACCCCCTGCGGGCTCTTCTTGCCCTGGTCGATCTTGCGCTTGCAGGTCAGCCGCGCCTGGATGGTGTCGCCAATGCCCACCGGGTTGATAAACCGCAGGGTGTCCAGCCCGTAGTTTGCCAGCACCGGCCCCGGTGCCGGGGACACAAACAGCCCGGCCGCCGCCGACAGCACAAAGTAACCATGGGCGATGCGCTTGCCGAATTGCGACTCCTTGGCGGCGATGTCGTCGAAGTGCATGTAGAAGTGATCGCCCGACAGGCAGCCGAAGTTCACCAGGTCGGCCTCGGTGACCGTGCGGCGATGGGTCAGCAGCGATTCGCCAATCTGCAGGTCCTGGAAGAAGCGGCGGAACGGGTGCACTTCGGTCTCGATGACCTTGGCGCCGCGTACGTACTCGCCGGTGACCGCCGCCAGCATGGTCGGTGAGCCCTGTACGGCTGCGCGTTGCAGGTAGTGTTTCACGGCGCGCAAGCCGCCGAGTTCTTCGCCGCCACCGGCACGGCCCGGGCCGCCGTGTTTGAGTTGCGGCAGGGGCGAGCCGTGGCCGGTGGATTCGGCGGCGGATTCGCGGTCGAGCACCAGCAGGCGGCCGTGCCACGCGGCAGCCACCGGGACGGCTTTGGCAGCGATCTGCGGGTCTTTGGTGATCAGGCTCGCGACGAGGCTGCCTTTACCGCGTGCGGCCAGGGCCAGGGCTTCGTCGAGGTCGTCGTAGGCCATCAGCGTGCTGACCGGGCCGAAGGCCTCGATGTCGTGGGCACCGCCTTCCGCATGCGGGTCGCGGGCTTGCAGCAGGGTCGGGGCGAAGAACGCGCCCTGGCTGACGTTTTCACCGCGGGGTTCAAAGCCGTCGCGGGCGCCGAACAGCATATCGCTGCTCTGCAGCAGGCTTTCCAGGCGTTCGGCCACGTCTTTCTGCTGGTCGTGGGAGGCCAGCGCGCCCATGCGCACGCCTTCCACCGACGGGTCACCCACCACGACTTTTTTCAGGCGGTCCCGCAGGCGGGTGGCGACGGCGTCGATATGTTTGGCCGGCACGATGGCGCGGCGAATGGCGGTGCATTTCTGCCCGGCCTTGGTGGTCATTTCCCGGGCGACTTCCTTGATGAACAGCTCGAATTCTTCGTCGTCCGGGCTCACGTCCGGGGCGAGGATTGCGCAGTTCAGCGAGTCGGCCTCGGCGTTGAACGGCACCGAGTTGCGGATCAGGTTCGGGTTGACCCGCAGCTTGGCGGCGGTGTCGGCGGAGCCGGTGAAGGTCACCACGTCCTGGCCTTGCAGGCGGTCGAGCAGGTCGCCGGTGCTGCCGATCACCAGTTGCAGGCTGCCGGGTGGCAGCAGGCCGGATTCGTCCATCAGGCGCACCACGGCTTCGGTCAGGTAGCTGGTCGCGCTGGCCGGCTTGACGATGCATGGCATGCCCGCCAGGAAACTCGGGGCGAATTTTTCCAGCATGCCCCAGATCGGGAAGTTGAACGCGTTGATGTGCACCACCAGGCCGCCACGGGGTACCAGGATATGTGTGCCTGCGAAGCTGCCGAGCTTGCTCAACTGCATCGCCGGGCCTTCGTGGACGATATTGCCCGACGGCAATTCCCGCGAGCCCAGGCTGGCGTAGGTGAACAGCGTGCTGTTGCCGCCTTCGATATCGATCCAGCTGTCGGCGCGGGTTGCGCCGCTGTGGTGGGAGAGGGTGTAGAGCTGTTCCTTGCGCTCGCTCAGGTACAGCGCAATGGCCTTGAGGCGCTGGGCCCGTTGCTGGAAATCCAGGGCCATCAGCCCGCTGACACCCTGGCGGCGCCCGTGTTCGATGGCTTCGGCGAAGTCCGGGCGCTCTTCATGAGTGCGTGCCAGCTCGTGGCCGTCAATGGCGCTGCGCAGCACCTGGGCGCCGTGGTAGCCGATCCAGCGGCCAGCGATAAAACTTTGCAGGGTAGGGGCGTGAGGCATCACGATTCCTCCGGGTTGGAAAATGAGAGTTAGTGTTTGCTGGCGCCTGCGGCACCAATGCCGGTCATGGAGCGAATGAACTGCGCCAGGTAACGCCCGCGCTCAACGGCGGCGCGGGGCGAGCGGTCGGTGACGGAAAAGACCCAGGCGCTGAAAAACGCCAGGCTCATGGAAAACAGGGCCGGGTTGGAATAAGGAAACAGCGCCTTGTCGTAATGCAGCACGTTGACCCACACCGCCGGGCTCAACACCAGCAGCACAATGGCCGAGACCAGTCCCGCCAGGCTGCCGGTCACCGCGCCACGGGTGGTCAGGCCCCTCCAGTACATCGAGAGGAACAGCACCGGGAAATTCACCGAGGCGGCGATCGCCAATACCAGGCCGGAAAGGAATGCAATGTTCTGCGACTCAAACAGCAGGCCGAGGATGATCGCCAGCACGCCGATGCACAGCGTGGCGATGCGCGACACGCGGATTTCCTGCTGCTCGCTGGCCTGGCCCTTGCGGATCACGCAGGCATACAGGTCGTGGGACACCGCCGACGCGCCGGACAATGCCAGCCCGGCGACCACGGCCAGGATGGTCGCGAAGGCCACCGCCGAAATGAATCCGAGGAACAGGTTGCCGCCCACAGCCTGTGCCAGGTGCACGGCGATCATGTTGCCGCCGCCGATGATCGCGCCGTTGACATCCCGGAAGCTTGGGTCAGTACCCACCATCACGATAGCGCCGAAGCCGACGATGATCAGCAGCAGGTAGAAGTAGCCAATGAAACCGGTGGCGTAGAACACGCTCTTGCGCGCTTCCTTGGCGTCACTGACGGTAAAGAAGCGCATCAGGATATGCGGCAGCCCGGCGGTGCCGAACATCATGCCCAGCCCCAGGGAAATCGCATCGATCGGGTTCGACAGCAAGCCACCCGGCGCCATGATCGCGCTGCCCTTGGCATGCACGGCGGTAGCACCGGCGAACATTGCCTCGGTGCTGAAGCCGAAATGCTTGAGCACCATGAAGGCCATGAAGGTGGTGCCGAACAGCAACATCACCGCTTTGATGATCTGCACCCAGGTGGTGGCGAGCATGCCGCCGAAGGTCACGTAGAACACCATCAGCACGCCCACCAGCATCACCGCGTATAGGTAGTCGATGCCGAACAGCAGCTCGATCAGCTTGCCGGCGCCGACCATCTGCGCCACCAGATACATCAGCGCCACGGTCAGGGTGCCGAAGGCCGAAGTCAGGCGCACCGGGGTCTGCTCCAGGCGGTAGGACACCACATCGGCAAACGTGTATTTGCCCAGGTTGCGCAGGCGCTCGGCGATCAGGAACAGGATGATCGGCCAGCCGGCCAACACGCCCAGGGCGTAGAGCAGGCCGTCATAGCCGTTGAGGAACATCATCGCCGAGATGCCGAGGAATGACGCCGCCGAGATCATGTCGCCGGCAATCGCCAGGCCATTCTGGAAGCCGCTCATGCCGCCGCCGGCAGTGTAGAAGTCACTGGCGGAACGGGTGCGCAGGGCGGCCCAACGAGTCACGCCGAGGGTGAACAGCACGAACACCAGGAACATGCCGATGGCGTTCCAGTTCAGTGGCCGGGATGCACCGTCGGCGGCGACTGCAAGGTCCGTGGCCAATGCCAGCGGCAGGAGAAACCACGCTACCAGCCGGCTCATGCTGTGCACTCCTGCTTGAGCTTGTCGTTCAGCGGGTCGATCACATGGTTGGCGCGGTACACATAAAAGCCGGTCAGCGCGAACGCCAGCAGCACAATCACCACACCCACCAGCATGCCCACGGTGGTCACGCCGCCGCTCAACGACTGCCCGAGGGTAGCCGGGGAGAACGCCACCAACAGCACAAACCCGAAATAGATCACCAGCATGATCAGTGACAGCGACCAGTACAGGTTCTGTTTGCGGCGTACCAACTGGATGAAATCGGGATGTCGACGGATGCGCTCGATATCGTCGGGGGTCATGGTGGTGTGCTCCTTTTTATTGTTGTGTTTGTGGTGTTGCGGCACGCGTTACAGCTGATCGAAATCCAGTACCACCTTGTCGCTGACCGGGAACGCCTGGCACGACAACACATAGCCGGCGGCCACTTCGTAGTCTTCCAAAGCGTGGTTGCTGTCCATCTCCACTTCGCCTTCGATCACCTTGCACTTGCAGGTGGAACACACGCCGGCCTTGCATGAATACGGCAGCTCGGCGCCCTGGGCATTGCCCGCGTCGAGGATGCTCTGAGTGTTGCGGGGCAGGTCGAAGGCGAGGGCGCGGCCGTCGCTGATCACGGTGATCTGGCTGACCGCCGCATCCACTTGCCGCGCTGCCTCACGGGCCTCGCGCTTGTGCTGGCTGCCGGCGGCGGCGAACAGTTCGAAATGGATGCGCTCCGGTGCCATGCCCTTGGCCTTGAGGCTGTCGCGCACGGTTTCGGTCATCTCCTGGGGGCCACAGATGAAGGCCGCGTCGAGGGCTTTCACGTCGAGCCAGCGGGAGAACAGTTGCTCGCACTTCTCGGCATTGATGCGGCCGTTGTAGAGGTCGACATCCTGCTGCTCGCGGCTGAACACGAAGATCAGGTTCAGGCGCTGCAGGTAGCGGTTCTTCAGGTCTTCCAGCTGTTCGCGAAACAGTGCACCGGAGCTGGAGCGGTTGCCGTACAGCAGCGTCACGCGGCTGTGGGGCTCGGTTTGCAGGGTGGTCTTGATGATCGACAGGATCGGTGTGATACCGCTGCCGGCCGCCACTGCCAGGTAATGGCCGTGGCGAGCCGGATCAAGGTCTACATGGAAATGCCCGGCGGGTGGCATCACTTCCAGGCTGTGCCCGGCCTTGAGCTGCTCATTGGCAAACGCGGAGAACCGCCCACCGGCCACGCGCTTGATGGCGATGCGCAGTTCACCGTCATTGACCCCGGTGCAGATCGAATAGGAGCGACGCACTTCCTCGCCGTCCAGCTGGGTGCGCATCACCAGGTGCTGGCCCTGGGTGAAGTGGAAACTGTCTTGCAGATGCTGCGGAATCTCGAAGGCGATGGACACCGCATCACGGGTCTCGTTGCGCACATCCTTGATGGTCAGGCTATGGAATTTGCTCATTGTTGTTCTCCAACCAAGCGGGCCGCCGGCCCCTCAGATGCACTTGAAATAGTCGAACGGTTCGAGGCAGTCGCGGCAGCGGTGCAGCGCCTTGCAGGCGGTGGAGCCGAATTCGCTGAGCACTTCGGTGTGAGAGCTGCCGCATTGCGGGCAGGCAATCACCGGGCTTTCTCCCAGCAGGCTGCGTTTGCTGCTACTGCCTTGCGGCGGCGCGATGCCGTAGGCCCGCAGGCGTTCGCGGCCGCTGCTGGTGATCCAGTCGGTGGTCCAGGCCGGGGTCAGCTTGCGTTCCAGTTGCGGCGCGCGGAAACCCGCCAGCTCCAATGCATCGCGGATATCGCCCTCGATCACTTCGGTGGCGGGGCAGCCGGAGTAGGTCGGCGTGACCACCACATGCAAGTGGCCGGCCTGCCAGTCCAGGTCGCGCACTATGCCCAGGTCGACCACGCTCACCACCGGCACTTCCGGGTCCATGACCTGCGCCAGGGTGGCCCACGCGGCAGCCAGGTCGGTGGGTTGCGCCGGGCGTGCGCCCTGGTCGCTGGCGATCAGCTCACCAGGTTGCATCGGGGTACGCTCGGGGCAAAAACTGCATTTCCGCCAACAAAATTCCCAGGTGCTCGCTGTGCAAACCGCGGCGTGCATCCAGGTAGAAATAGCTCGCTGCGGGAGGCACGGGTAGGGTGGCGCTGGTGAAGATTTTGCTGACCCGGGTTTGCCACGCAGCGGCGACCTGGGCGGCGTCCGGCGTAATGCCGGCGGCTTGCAGGCGTTGTTCACTGTCGTCGGCGCTGGTCAGTTCAACGGTGAACCGCCACAGCTCGGGGATCGCCGAGAGCATACGTTTATGGCTTTCCTCGGTGCCGTCCCCCAGGCGCTCCACCCACTCGCTGGAGCGGCGCAGGTGATAGGTGACTTCCTTCACCGCCTTGGCCGCGATGCCGGCGATGCGTTCGTCGCTGGATTGGGCCAGGCCGCTCAATACCGGCAAATGCCAGGCGTCATACAGGAATTGCTTGAGGATGGTCACCGCGTAGTCGCCGTTGGGTTGTTCCACCAGCAGCAGGTTGCGATAGGCCCGCTCATCCCGGCGGAAGGCCAGGTGATCGGCGTCGCGCCCGTCGTCCAGCAGCTCGGCGGCGTATTCCAGCCAGTTGCGCGCCTGGCCCACCAGGTCGAGGCCGACGTTCATCAGCGCCAGTTCTTCTTCCAGCGCCGGCGCATGGCCGCACCACTGGCACAGGCGCTGGCCCTGGATCAGGGCGCTGTCTCCAAGGCGCAGCAGGTATTCGATCAGATCGGTTTCAGGATTCATGGTCGACCTCACATGTGCCCGACTTCGGCCGGCAACTCGTAGAAGCTGGCGTGGCGGTAGACCTTGTCGTCGGCGGGGTCGAACAGCGGGTCTTTCTCGTCCGGCGACGAGGCGGTGATCAGCGCGGAAGGCACCACCCACAGGCTCACGCCTTCACTGCGGCGGGTGTACAGCTCCCGGGCGTTCTCGATGGCCATGGTGGTGTCGGCGGCGTGCACGCTGCCCACATGCTTGTGATTCAGGCCGTGCTTGCTGCGCACGAAGACTTCAAACAGGGTCCATTCAGACATAACGGTGACTCCACATCAGGTGGCCGATCAGGCGGCGTTCTTGTTCTGTTTTTTACGGGCGTGGGCGACGGCGGCTTCGCGTACCCAGGCACCGTCTTCAATCGCCTTGCGGCGGGTGGCGACGCGTTCCTGGTTGCACGGGCCGTTGCCCTTGAGCACTTCGTAGAACTCGCTCCACTGGATCTCGCCGAAATCGTAATGGCCGCGTTCGGGGTTCCACTTCAGGTCCGGGTCGGGGCAGGTGCAACCCAGCAGCTCCAGCTGCGGGATGGTCTGGTCGATGAAGCGCTGGCGCAGTTCGTCGTTGCTCTGGCGCTTGATTTTCCAGGCCATGGACTGGGCGCTGTTGGGGGAGTGTTCGTCGCTGGGGCCGAACATCATCAGCGATGGCCACCAGAGGCGGTTGATCGCGTCCTGGACCATGTCTTTTTGCGCCTGGGTGCCCTGGCGCATCATGGTCAGCAGCAGTTCGTAGCCCTGGCGCTGGTGAAAGCTTTCTTCCTTGCAGATGCGCACCATGGCCCGGGAGTAGGGGCCGTAGGAGGTGCGCTGCAGTACCACCTGGTTGACGATGGCGGCGCCGTCTACCAGCCAGCCTACGGCGCCCATGTCGGCCCAGTTCAGGGTGGGGTAGTTGAAGATGCTGGAGTACTTGGCCTTGCCGCTGTGGAGCTTGGCGATTTCTTCGTCGCGGTCGGCGCCCAGGGTTTCCATGGCGCTGTAGAGGTACAGGCCGTGGCCGGCTTCGTCCTGGATCTTGGCCATCAATTGCAGCTTGCGTTTGAGGGTGGGGGCGCGGGTGACCCAGTTGCCTTCGGGCAGCATGCCGACGATTTCCGAGTGGGCGTGCTGGGAGATCTGGCGGATCAGGGTTTGACGGTAGGCGTCAGGCATCCAGTTCTTGGCTTCGATCTTGATTTCGGCGTCGATTTTTTCCTGGAAGGCGCGTTCCTGGTCGGACATCTCGGAGAGGTCCTTGATGCGCTTTACTCCGGTTTCTACAAGCTGTGCGTACATGAGGGGTCTCCCGCCTTGGGGTTTGTCGTAGGCATGGAGAACTTTATAAGCGATACGGAAATTAATATCAAACACAAAATATCGTGTCGATATTGTTTTTTGTATCGCTTTGGGTGGGGTACATATCCGTTATTTCGGTAACGGCGGCTTATGGTTCCGCTCTTACAGCGGCTCACTTTTGAAAAGCGCAAAAGTAAGCAAAACGCTCTTGCCCCA